>DAHVAE010000002.1 GCA_027314795.1 Candidatus Saccharimonadota bacterium | reverse complement strand
TGTGCCTAGCTGAAGTGTGCTTAATGATATATAACCAGAACCTCCAAAGGTTTGTGGTGTAGTTAGCGTTACGGTTGCTGTTATCTGGTCGTATACATTGCTTGAATTTGTTACACCACCACTTAAATCAAAAGCATTGCCAGAAATTGTATACACGTAATTGTTACTGTTGGTTCCTTCAAAAGTTATACTACCTACCTGAAGTCCAGTAATATCATTTGTTAGAGTCGTATCTGACCCAAGGCTTGTAATATTAAAAACCAAATTATCGTTATCAGCAGGCTGTGGAGCTGCACTATTGCAGCCACTCCAGTTGCCGGCAGTGCTAAAGTTAGCGTTACCACCTAAACCTGTCCAAGTGCAGGTGTATGGCGCTGCAGCAAAAGCTACCCCAGCAAAACCAATTGATAGTAATGCACTAAAGCCTAACACTAGTGCTGAAGCTAAAGCACTAAGTCTCTTGAGTTTCATCATTTATCCTTGTTTTTTGTTTTCTTTTTTGTTTGTTAACTCTATGGCTTATATTACGTCTATATAAAATACTTTGTCAACCCGACCGCATTAGATACTATAAAGTGTTACTAAAAATTCTCGGTTAGATAGTAATTAGTGTTACCGTAATTCTCACTATGAAGAGACCTATGAAAAAGGCCACAATTAGGGATCAACAGGCAGTCTACCTAAAGGTAGATAATAAACAAAAAGTATCATTGATAATAAAAAAAGCCTTGCGGTAGGGACATACTGCTCCGTGCATGACTTCAGTATTATTATGTATCACAGAAATAAGACATTGACACATATCAGATTATCTGATATTCTGAAAGCATGAAAACAGTTAGCATTATTCGTAATAGGGGTCAATTGACTATACCTGACAATATTCGTAAAGCCGTTAGCTGGGTAAATCCCATGTCTGCTGTTTCTATTACTGTCGTAAATTCTGATGCCATAGTCATTAAGCCTCATCACCCTAAAGAAGACTCGGAAGTTATTTGGGCAGCGGTCAAGGAAGCTCGTTCAATTAGGGGTAAGAGCGGCAATTTGTCTAAATTTATAGCTGAAGACAGATATAATCATTAAGTTGGAAGTATATGACTCAACTGATAGTCGACTCTTCGGTCATAGTTAAGTGGCTGAACCAGCAGGATGAAGAACGCTTAGCTCAATCTGATAAGGTTTTACGTGATGCCACTGAAGGACAGGTTACATTATTAGCTCCCGAGCTTGCCAAGTACGAAATAGGTAACGCGCTACTGATGAAGAAACAGCTTGAGATTTCTGACGCAGGCATAACCTTCAAGGACTTATTTATTATGCCAATACAGTTTATAGACTTATCCGAGAAACTATCTAAGGAAACATATAGGATAGCCAAAGATCTAAGTATTACATATTATGACGCTTGTTTTATTGCTTTAGCTAAACAAGAAGAAGCTAAACTTGTGACAGATAATCCTAAACATCAAGGCAGGACACAAGAAGTGACAGTTATACCACTAGAAGAATACTAAAACTGATAGGCACGAGTTGGACGCATTAGGCGGATGTTAAGAGGGAATTGATTAAGATGTACGAATTAGTAAAGACTATAAACTACGAAGGTATTGTAAAAACAGACCAGGCGTTAAGAGGATAATTTGAAAATCTTGTCTTAGCTTCTCTGACTCAAAGTGACGGACATTATAAGATACTAGAAACGCAACACTAGCCTTCTTAGCACCTGCAACTATATGGGCATCATCGGTATCACGCACGTAGTGAGCAAACTCTTCCTGCGCTTTTTTATCCGGTTGATTAATTTTTATAGCAGAAAATCGTGTACTAAGTACTTTGTGTAATTTTTCTGGGTCGAGTTTAAGTCGGTAAACGACTTTCTCTAGTTCCTCAGTAGAAATGTTAGATACATATAGCTCGACTCCTTCAGTATTATGCAATAACATGTGAGCTGCCCCGGACGTTGATATTAGAGAAGAGATCACAACATCCGAGTCAACGTATACTCGCATTGGTTTTCTAGCCATAGTTACGACCCAGAACGTACTACCGAAAGCACTTTGTGTACCTGTGTAAGGGAAGCTGCATCTGCCTGCTCCGCAGCGTACAAATCAGCGTCAAGACCAGTAAACATAAAATTAAGTGAGCTAGCAGGTACCCTATAAACTCTACCAAATCGTTTTGCAACTAATTCTCCTCTACCGATTAGCTCATAGACCGTATTCTTAGAGAGCTGTAACATAGTAGCGACTTGTTCGGGTGTATAAACAGTATCAGGCAAAGTGTTATTAGACATAACTATATGGTATCAAACATGACTTAAAATGTCAAAACGTGGTAGGCATGAATTGGACGCATTGGACAGATATTAAACAAGAGTTAATTAGGTATTGGGAGTTAGTAACTGAAATTCAGGCTAACAGGCAAATCGCATACTAAAGGTTAATTGTTAATTAAGAAAGAAGCCTTGCGGTAGGTACATACTGCTCCGTGCATGACTTCAGTATTATCATCTAATTTAACAAGGTTACTGATGTCAACAACATTGTGTTTACGGCTGACGAATAGCACACGCTTCATACCTTTAGTTAAGGTGAACTATTTAGTCAGTTCTTTTTGGGTAGACTTATCCAGCAGCCACTATCTATTATTCTTATAAGGCAAGTTTTGTAACTTGATTCGAGATTTCAACTGTTCAAATTCTGGATCTTTGTGCATTAGTGTAGCATCTAACCTTTCTGTTGTCGCAGCAATCCAGGCATCAGCCAGTGATACTTGATGGATAGCCTTGATACTTGCTGCTATTAGACCGAGCTCTTCATCACTATCCATAACCATCAAAGGTAATTGTTTAAGTCCACCATAACTTTGTCTAGCTTTTTCGACTCCGCTTTCTTGCTGGACAATGTAGAAAAATTCCATTAGGGAGATAAAGCATATCCAAACTCTATGCTCCTGACCATTCTTGGCTAGTATTGTTTCTACTGCTTCTGCACCTGGCTCATCCTGATGCAGTGTAAGTAAAGCTGAGGTGTCAAGCACAAAGTACCCGACACCATTTGACAAACTACTAGCCATCAATTTGACGAGCTTTCAGTAAAGCTGTATTAAGGTCGCTAGCGGGGCTAGAACCCCGAAATGACTTAACTGCATCCTTGGAAACAGGTACTACATAGATTACCTGACCGTTAGCTACCCACTGTAAGTGTTGTCCTGATTTAAGTCCAAACCTTCGTCTAACCTGAGCAGGCACTGCGGTTTGCCCTCTTTCGCTAATAATTGTTTTCATGAGCCTTATTATACATAGCAAAACGTTACATTACAAGCAGAAAATTAAATTTGGCATGTAAGTATTCATTGACTTATTACTGGTAGCGGCGAGTGGACTTGAACCACTGACCCCAGGCTTATGAGTCCTGTGCTCTAACCAGCTGAGCTACGCCGCCTTATTGTATCTGTCATTATATTAAAGATGTCTCGGCAATCCAAAAGGCTTTAACTTTAGTTATAAAATATGGGCTTGGCTAAACATATAAATTGCAGTCGCTAGCCCAATAACCATAACAATATATCTAATAGCGTTAAGTGGTAATTTCTGAGCTAACTTAGCGCCCAGATATCCACCTATGCCTGCACCGATAGCCATGGCAATACCATATCGCCAATTAATCAAGTTAGAATTAAACAAAACAAGAATATCTGCGGCAGCTACTACCACCCCGCATAAATTCTTAAGACCATTCATCTGCAAGATATTACTGAGCTTAGACAAGCTTAAGATTGCCAGCATCACTAGACCAAAGCCAGCTCCGAAATAACCACCATATATAGACAGAAGAAAGACAATTATATAGATACTGACTGACGGCCCGTTATTATGGTTGGTAAGTTCTGGTAGCCTATAAATTCGTTGTTTAAGATATGGCTGGAAAGTGAATAGTAAAATAGCAACTAATATTAGAAATGGCGCAATCAAAATAAACTTTGAATTGGGTGTATTTCTCAGGATTAAGGCCCCAACAACACTACCGATAAATGTCGGGACTAAAAGCCAAAAATACTTAACTGGCACTTTTTTAATGTGACTTCTATAACCAAAACTTGATGTAATCTGACCAGTAATAGCAATAATGTTAGCAGTTGCATTAGCACCTATGGCGGTTAAGCCATAAAAGAGTAGTAAAGGATAACCAATTAAAGTTCCACCACCGGCAATAGAGTTAACAATACCTACTAAGACACCGGTGAATATTACAAGTAGAGCTTTTTCAATCATTTTTATCTAAACTACTTAAGCTTAAGTATACATTTAAAAGCTTTCGACTTCATATAAACTAAGACTAATGAAATTAGAGAGTCTACAAGGTAAATATGTGATTGCAGTTAGCGGCGGTGTTGACTCGGTTGTGCTTTTAAATCTTTTACATAATCAAAGTCAAACAAATCCAAACTTAAAGCTAATTGTTGCTCACTTTGACCATGGAATCAGGCCAGATTCACATAAAGATCTAGAATTAGTTAGAGACTACACTCATAAGTACGGCTTAGGATTTTACTTCAAGGAAGGCCATCTCGGTAAAAAGACAAGTGAGCAAATTGCTAGAGAGTCTCGTTATGACTTTTTAAAAACTATAGTTAAAAAAGAGCAAGCTAGCGGACTCATAACTGCCCATCATCAGGATGATTTAATTGAGACCACAATCTTAAATATTATTCGTGGTACTGGTAGAAAGGGCTTAACATCCTTAAGTTCATCAAAAGAGCTTTGTAGGCCACTTCTGAAATACCCAAAATCTGAAATCATAAACTACGCAAAAAGCCATAACTTAACTTGGCGAGAGGATAGTACTAACAACGACTTAAAATATTTAAGAAATTACATTAGACATAAAATTGTCACTAAACTTGATGATAAAAGTCGCATCAAACTAATATCTTTAATAGACAATCAAACTGAGCTAAATAAAGCTATAGATGATCAGCTATCAGGTATTCTAAAGGCAAATTTAAAAGCTAATAAACTACCTAGATTATGGTTAAATAGCCTAGATAGTTCACTAACAAGAGAGATACTAGCAGCTTGGCTTAGACAAAATGAGGTCAGGGAATTTAACCGTTTGACCATTGAACGTTTGTCATCACAATTAAAAACCATCAGAACAGGCAAAGCTGTTGATGTTATAAATAAGTGGGTAATTGTTAGCTCAACAGATAATTTAGCACTCGAACATGTAGAGCGCTAGGCAAAGTGCCTAATCATCTGTATAATATCTTGGCATATGGATAAGAATAACTTGAGGTCCAACCGACAAAAGAGTTCACCCAACCGTTACGGTATGCGTAACGCTGGCTTTGTAGCTTTAATAATCCTTTTACTTTTAGTTATCTATTCAGCCTTTAATCAACCAAGCACACTCAAGACTATTCCAATAACTACTGCTATTAAACAAGCAAATGCAGGTGAATATTCCAACATGCAAGTAAGCGGTAACGAGGTCCAAATAACTATAAAGGGTCAATCTAAACCAACCCTCAAGACCTACGAAGAACCTAACGCTACACTTAAGACTGAGGGTCTAGATTATTCAAAAGTCAATGTTACTGCTACTGCTCAAACCAGTAGTAGTTCTACTTGGATTGGCATACTTGAAACAGTCGGTCCGGTTGTGGCGATAGGCGTAATTTTATACATTATGATGAAGAGTGCTCAAGGACAAGGAAACCAAGCCCTTAGCTTTGGTAAAAGCCGGGCCAGACTATATGGTAATGAAAAAGACAAAGTTAACTTTAGTGACATTGCCGGTACTGATGAGGCCAAGCAAGACCTAGAAGAAGTAGTAGAGTTTTTAAAGTATCCTAAAAAGTTTGCAAGTGTTGGCGCAAGAATACCAAAAGGTGTACTGCTAGTCGGCCCACCGGGTACAGGCAAGACTATGCTAGCTAGGGCTGTAGCCGGTGAAGCCAACGTTCCTTTCTTTAGTATTTCAGGTTCAGAATTTGTTGAAATGTTTGTTGGCGTAGGTGCTAGTAGAGTCCGCGATTTATTTGCTAAAGCCAAAAAGAATGCTCCGTGCATAATCTTTATTGACGAAATAGATGCTGTCGGACGAAGGCGAGGCAGCGGAATGGGTGGTGGCCACGATGAACGTGAACAGACATTAAATCAAATACTTGTTGAAATGGATGGCTTCGAACAGGGACTGAACGTTATAGTGCTAGCTGCCACTAACCGGGCTGATGTCCTTGATCCTGCGCTTCTTAGACCTGGCCGTTTTGATCGCCGAGTAAACATTGGCTTGCCTGATCGAAAAGACCGTGAAGCCATACTGAAAGTCCACTTTAATAAAAAGCCATTATCTAAAGCAGTTGATCTGGACGCTTTAGCCGCAAAGACTGCCGGCTCGTCAGGAGCGGATCTATCCAACATTACTAACGAGGCAGCCATCATAGCTGCTAGGAATAGTCATGCCCAGATATCTCAAGAGGATGTGACTGAAGCCTTTGAAAAAGTAGCTATAGGCCCAGAGAGAAAGAGCAAGGTTATGACGGAGAACGATAAAATGACCACTGCTTATCACGAAGCTGGTCATGCCCTTGTTGGTCATGTGTTACCAGATAGTGATCCCGTCCACAAAGTTACTATTATTCCACGCGGTGGCACCGGTGGAGTAACCTGGTTTATACCACCTGAGGATCGGGTTTTTGTTTCCCTAGTTCAGTTTAAAGACATGCTCGCCAGAGGTATGGGTGGACGTATTGCTGAAGAGATAGTGTTAGGTAAAGATAAGATTACTACTGGTGCTAGTAACGACCTGCAAAGTGCAGCTGAACTAGCTCGTGACATGGTAGTTAATCAAGGCATGGGTAAAAAACTTCGCGACCAAGTATTTAAAACTGATGATGGCATGATGCTTGATCGTTTAGTCCATGAACGTGAATTTTCAGATGATACGGCTAAGGTTATTGATGATGAAGTTGAAAGCTTAATAACGGAAGCTGCTAATAGGGCAAGGGTGGTCATTAAAGCCAATCTCAGTCATCTTGAGAAACTTAAAATTGTCTTACTTGAAAAAGAAACTGTTGATGCTGATGAGGTAGATAAGGTGCTAAAAGGCGCCAAAATGCCGACAGCTGCAGCACTTTACTAAAAACCTTTAAATTACATCTACCAAAGATAGGCTCAACTCTCTATACTGTTCATAAAGCTTTATGAACAGTCCTAAAGTAACAGACTCCAAAACTACTCGAGCCAGCCTTCCTAACGTTGCTGCACTACTGATGGCTACAACTTTAGCAGGTCAAATACTTGGGTTTTTACGAACCAAGTTAGTTAATGCTAACTTTCCGATAACCGGTCCTCATAGCACCGACGCTTACTTTGCTGCTTTTAACGTCCCCGACTTTTTTTACTATACTTTAGCAGCAGGTGCTCTTGGAGTAGCGTTAATCCCAGTGTTAGTTGAAAGATACAACAAATCTGGGTCTAAAGCGGTATGGGAAATATCTAATTCATTAATGAACTTACTGGCAATTGTCATGTTTGTTATTGGTTTGTTTATTCTTATCTTTGCCAAGTGGCTTATTCATCATGTTGTCGCGCCGGGGCTTTCGCCAGTAGAAGCTAGAACGGCTGCAACAATTATGCGCTTTTTGGCTTTTGATCCGTTTATTTTTACAATATCCGGTATTTTAGCCTCTGCTCAACAAACTTTTGGTAAGTTCTTCTTTTTTGCAATAGCTCCACTGACATATAACATCTCAATCATCATTTCCATATTTGTTTTTAAGGATAACATCGGCTTAATTGGCTTAGGGATCGGTGCCTTAATTGGCGCCTTAATCCAACTGGCATTAATTACGATTGGTGCCGTTAGGTCAAGATTTCACTGGTCGCCAAAGATTTTCTGGAAAAGTAAAGATTTTCATACAGTGCTTAGAAACTTACCACCAAGGTCTCTAGACCAGGGGATGGATCAAGTTGAAGATATTATTGAAACTCACATAGCCAGTAGGCTTGGCTCTGGTTCAATAACTAACTTTAGCAACGCTTACATTCTCTCTACAGCACCTATCTTATTACTAGGTACGGCCATTTCAACCGCAGCCTTCCCTAGACTTAACCATCGTTTAAACCAAGGTCGTCCAGATTTATTTAGAAAAGACTTCTTGAAAATTATAAGGGCAATGATTTGGCTGGCTGCTCCAGTTGTGGTTATTGGCTATTATTGTCGAGGTTATCTGGCTCGTCTGATTTATACCCAAGGCAATGATCAAATTGCTTTAATCTTTGGCTTTATGATTGGCGCCATCTTTTTTGGCATACTCTACACTATTATTTCAAGATGGTTCTATGCTCATAAAGATACGAAAACACCGTTAACGGTATCGGTCATTACTATTGCTTTAAACATAATCCTCGCCTATACCTTATCTAGACCCCATAATTATGGTGTGGCTGGACTAGCTTTAGCGCAATCTATAGTTGCCGCTGTCGAAGTCATTATTTTATCTATCATTATGGTTAAACGTGACCGTAAACTTTTTGATAGAAACTTTATTAGTGGACTGATTAGGATAGCTTCCGTAACAGGATTTAGCATAGTAGCGGGTTTTATTATGATCTCTCTTTATCCACTTGAAATTGATGACCATGGTTTCTTTGTATTAGGGAGCAAGGTTGCCTTAATATCGTTAGTTATCTTAGCTGTCCATTTTAGTGTTTCAACCCTATTTGATTTAGAAGAGGTTCGTCCAGTGATCAGTAAACTCAAGAAAATAATAACTAAACCGGTTAACTGGCAAGTCTAAAGATATTAAATGGATAGTATCTTAATACGTAACTTTTCAATCATTGCCCATATTGATCATGGTAAGTCAACGCTTGCAGATAGGCTGATGGAGCTTACCGGTACGGTTGAAAAAAGAAACATGAAAGAACAACTACTAGATAAAATGGATCTAGAGCGAGAAAAAGGTATTACCATCAAACTAGCTCCAGTCCGAATGAATTATCTAGGGTATGAGCTAAATCTCATTGATACACCGGGCCACGTAGATTTTAGCTATGAAGTTTCTCGCAGTTTACAAGCAGTCGAAGGGGCTATTTTAGTTGTTGACGCTACACAAGGCATCCAAGCTCAGACACTTGCTAATGTTTACCTTGCCATTAATGCGAACTTAATAATCATCCCAGTTATTAATAAGATCGACCTACCGGCTGCAGGTATATCTAATACTACTGAGGAGGTAATCTCTCTGCTTGGAGTTAAAAAAGAAGACATCTGTTTAATTTCTGCCAAAAATGGACAAGGTGTTGAGAATTTACTTAGTGAAATAATTAAGCGTATACCACCACCAAAACAAACAAACAGTAATCTAACCAGAGGTTTAATATTTGATTCATACTACGACGATTATCGGGGAGTAATTACTTATCTTAGAATTTTTGATGGCCAAATAAAAAAAGGTGACACTCTCTTTATGATGGCTACCAATACCGAAGCCCAAGCCCTAGAAGTCGGTGTCCTAAACCCCAATAACCTGCCTACCGACAAATTAACAATGGGCGAGATAGGCTACATAGTAACTAATCTTAAAACTACTCATGAAGCTAAAGTTGGCGATACGATCACTTTATCTAGTAGTAAGGCTAAAGAACCTTTGCCTGGATACCAAGACGTTAAACCGTTTGTTTATGCAGGGTTTTTCCCAACTTCTAATGAACAATATCAGCTTCTAAAAGAAGCCATAGAAAAACTATCCTTAAGTGATTCATCTTTGCAATACAGCAACGAGAACTCACCTGTATTAGGCTTTGGCATACGAATTGGATTCTTGGGGCTTCTTCATATGGACATAGTAAGGGAGCGTTTAGAGCGGGAATACAACCTAGACCTGGTTGTCACTAACCCATCAACTGACTATATAGTTACTTTCACAAATGGCGAAACTAAAAATGTTAAAAGTGCTTCTGAGTTACCAGATAGCTCAAGTGTTAGCGAAATAAAGGAGCCATGGGTTAGCGGAGAAATAGTACTACCGAGTGAATATATGGGCAGTGTTATTAAATTAATTGTCTCTAAACGTGGCCAACAAACTGATATTAGCTACGTAGATAAAAGGGCATTAATTGGTTTTAATGCACCGCTAGCTAACTTACTTACAGACTTCTATGATCAACTCAAAAGTCTAACAAGTGGCTTTGGGTCATATAACTATGAGCTGGCTGGTTATCGGGCGGAGGACTTAGTTAGAGTAGACTTTCTTATTGCTGGTGAGAAAGTTGACTCATTGTCAGTTATTGTTCACCGTACTGAAGCTGAAAGTTTAGGCCGGGAGACTGTTAATAAGCTTAAAGATATTATACCCAGACAAAACTTCCAGGTTGCTATCCAAGCAGCAATTGGCGTAAGGATTATAGCAAGAGAAGATCTGAGTGCTTACCGTAAAGATGTTACAACCGGCCTTTATGGTGGTGATGTTTCACGGAAGAAGAAAGTTTTAGCTAAGCAGAAAAAAGGTAAAACTAGGATGAAACGTTTTGGCAAAGTCGATATTCCGGCTGAAGCCTTTAGTGTTATGATCAAGCGAGACTAGTTGTAAATTTACAAATGCTACTTTAAAATTAAACTGCAGTTTTTCAAAAACAAAAATGACGTTTAAAACCGGCTTTATACCTTCTAAAAAAATAGTTGAGTTAATCTCACCTAGTTCCATCAGTGCCATTTTTTGTGTGGTTAGCAGTTTAGTTATTAATCTAGGTGTTATATTTATTAACCGCTATCGTCCAGGCCGACTCGGACTGAATAATCTTACCAACAAACAGCATCTAACATTAAGAGGTAATTACCTTATCGGTAGTCTGACTCAAAATATTTGGGTTAAACGACTACCAATGATCTGTTTTTATCTACTGGTTTTTACTTTAATTTATCTAATAGCTTATGATTTTAAAAAGTTTTCTAATTTTAAACTAAAAATATTAAAACGCGCCAGTCTTAGAGCAGTAGTGCTAGCCATCTGGTCGCCATATCTACTGTATTTTTTTAACAACATCTTAGCTTATGTAGCAAAAATTGACATAGTCTCAACTACTGCTAGCAATGTCTATGCAATTATTGCCTATATTTTGCTGTCAATAATTATTACGTCAGTTGCTCTTCATATGCAAATAATTCTTTTTAGACTATTAAATCTAAAGTCAAGGGTTGTAGCTTTGTAATTAACTAAATTTGCTGAGCACTTAAGATTTTGTTATAAAATGAGCTATGGATGAGTTACAAGCTAAGGTTCTTGGCTACAAGCCAAGTAAGAAAGCTAAAAAAACATTAGCCGACACCAAACTTCTACTGCTTGTTGGCCCGACTGGTTCTGGGAAGAACACACTTGAACAAGCGTTGCTGAAGACCGGTAGTTTTAAACCCATAGTTACCCATACAACCAGAAGACCTCGTGAAAATAACGGGATTCTAGAAAAGGATGGTGATGAGTATCATTTTATATCTACTATCCAAGCTCTTAAGATGCTTGAAAATCATAAGTTTGTCGAAGCTGCCTACACTCACAGATACCTTTACGGCACTTCAGTTGCAGAGTTTGAGATCGCCAAAAAAGAAGGCAAGATACCTGTCGCTGATATAGATATAAAAGGAGTGAGGTCATACCGCGAACTAACATCCGGCGTCATAGCGGTTTTTCTATTACCGCCTAGTTTTAAGGTATTAATCAATCGTTTAGTTAACAGATATGGTAAGTCGCATGATCAAGAGGATATTAAAATTCGTCTAGCTACAGCTTTAGATGAACTTTCCGAATTACTAAATACAGACTACTATTACGCTATTATCAACAGCGATATATCAACTACCTCTCAAAAAGTAACCGGTATTGTTAGGGGAACCAAAAAACATAAATCTGGTAGCAAATCACTTGTACTAGCTCAAAAGTTAATAGACGACATAAAAAAATACTTAGCTAAGTAAATTATTGATCAATTATCCAGTATTTAATGAAACTCCCAGCTTCCGGTGTTTTTAATCTTTCAAGTACGACGTTATATGGATTATTATCTAAATCTGGTAGGTATTTCCCTGGATCTAGCTTATCAGCTTGTAACGCACTGTCCACGATTTGTTTCAAAACATCGAACCTTTCGGCGACTTCTTGAGCTAGTTCTGGTGTTATAGGGCCAAACTTCTCGAAAGAATCAAAGGCTAAGACACCTTCAGTTGATCTATTTACTTCTCCATAGTTAATTACGTCTCCGACGGTAACACCGTGATCTATTTTTTGCTCAAGCAAGAATTGTTTATGAAGGTTTTTTTCGATATTAGAGCGCCATAATTCTTTGGTATATCTATCCATCTAGGGCAGCGTCTTTCAACCACGTCCTTAAGCCTATCGGTTCTATCCATCGAAGCAAATAACGAACTGCTAGAATTAGGACGAGATTCTTTGACTGCTAAATCATCTCCTAAAGAAAATAACTTCGCATTACCACCCTCGGCTAAGTAGACCCTACTACCTCCGACACCTTCGTTGTGTTGCACGTAATCTTCAATATATGGACCCAGCAACCTATGCATCCGTCTATGCGAAAATAAGTGTCGGCCTGCTCCACTGAGCAGTATCCGATAACCTTCGGTTTCATATTGACGCCAAACTGAACCATCGAATCTTTTGAAAGTACGAATACTCAGGTCTGGAGTAATTCTTGGCATAGTTTAACTATGCCAGAATATTGCGATTAAGTAAATATTCTTTTAATAGGTTGTTTCTGCCCACGAAAACTTTCCTTCCATGACGTAAAGATAAAACAACATGCTAGCCGATACCTAGCACTCTTGACTCTAGAGTGCTAACCAATATATAATACTACTCAATATTTAGGTGAATTTAAAGTGATCACAGACCGCCAAAGAACCATCTTAAACGCTATAGTTGAGCAATATGCTGAAGTAGCCAGCCCTGTTGGTAGTAGCTTACTAGCGAAGGCCTTTAAAGTATCTTCAGCTACCATTAGATCTGAGATGGCTGAGCTTGAGCGCATGGGGTATATAACCCAGCCACACACTAGTGCCGGCAGGGTACCGACAGATATGGGTTATCGTTATTATGTCAACAACCTTACGGATAACCCAATTGAACTACCCGAAGGACGAGCAGATAGGGCTTTAGCTTCACGAGTTCAACAAGCTGGTGCCCCAGAGCAAATGATTAGGAATGCTGTCGACACTCTAGTAGAACTAACCCGTAACTTAGGTCTAGCCACTATTGGTAATCAGCTGTATATTTCCGGATTAGGTAATTTATTTGGCCAACCTGAGTTTATTAACGGCCTTCACGTCCAGCAAGTTGCGAAGTTGTTGGACAATTTAGAACCATGGCTAAGAGAAGCTGCGCCTAATGAACCATTAAGTGTATATATTGGGCAAGAAAATCCTATTGGTAGGACGGCTGGTTGTAGCCTAGTAATTAGTCGTTTTAGGGGACCATATAGCGACCGTAGCTACATCGGCACATTAGGCCCAACCAGACAGAGCTACAGAGATGTAATGAATTTAGTAAGTCGAGCAGGGCAGGAACTTGAAGAATTACTATTAGATGGGAGAATTAATTAATGGCCTCAAGTTCCAAGAACAAGCAAGCAAAAGAAGGTATACAGCTAGCAGAACTCGAAAACAGGGTAAATGAACTTACTGAAGCCCTTCAACGAGAGCGAGCTGATGCCGTTAATGTACGTCGAAGAGCAGAAGAAGACCGACTAAAAATGGCAAACTCCTTTAAAGCGGCTGTTATCTCTGAGCTTTTAGATTTTATAGATAACTTTGATCGGGCCTTGGCCCATACTCCTAAAACAGTAGACAAAGTAACTGCAGATTGGCTGCAAGGTTTAAATAGTATCCACAAACAACTCTGGCAATCCCTTGAATCTTTAGGTGTTAAACGTCTTAAAACTGTCGACGAACCCTTTGATCCGCGTTATCATGAAGCAGTCCAAATGGACAATGATGGTAAGGGGACTCACGAAGTAGTAACCGCAGAATTTAGATCAGGCTACATGATAGATGACGAAGTCATACGTCATGCCATGGTTAAAGTAGCTAATAAATAGCTAGCGTTAACTAATTTTAGATATAATCTCTTCAGGTGCTGCAGACTCTAGGGCTCGATTATTAACAATCTTTGAATCAGCTACAACATCAAAACTAGTTACTTGAGGCGATACTACCCCATTAGACTGTGGTGAAACAACCCCAGCTTCGATCAATCCTTGAATTTGGTTAGATTCTTGAGTTAGAGCTTCAGTAACAGGCGTTGAGGTTGGGTTTTTACCTTCAGCCATCGCTATAGCACTAAGTCCGCCATAAATAGTTCCGTTTTCACCAATACTTATCTTATATACATCACCTTTGGCGGTGTTGGGTGTTTGAGTGGCAGTTGCAACGTATTCCTGGATGCCGATAGTACTATCTGGGTTAGTATTGGGTAGATCATGAACTAATATACCTGCCCCTGTTAAAGATGCTCCAGCTAACAATATACGAGCCGCATATTGAATAGCTTTGTTCGGTCTATTTTTTCTACCTGAACCTTCACGGGTATCAGTAGGTTTACCTGCAAGATTATCCCATCTTTGGCTCATATCCCTATGCATGGGCAGGGGCGCACTTTGGTCGTTTAACTTTCGTATGCCTTCCAGGGCTTTATTAAGAGGTGATTTTGCTGTACTCATGAATCCTATACTAGCACAATATCCCATAACGGTCAAGCTTATTATATTGTATTGTTTATATTTATCGTAACTATACTCACAAGTATTTTAAACTTGTTTGCTTAAGTTTACTGTGCAAGACGCCTGCTTTGCAAAGCTACTGAGTGACGCCCTAAATTAAATAACTTGGATGTTATCAATTGCTTTTAAGAATCATCCTCGTTAAATGTGCAAACCTTTCGCCGTCATTGTTATAGGCGTGGCTTTCACCTGGCATAACGATACGGCGTATTGATCTATCAGGGTAGGCAGATACTAAATTCTCATAGACTTGTTTTTCCGCTTTACCTATCTCGACCCTACTTGAACCGGCATGGCCCATTATTAATTGCATATTTGGTTGGCTATTTAATGCTCGCTCTAGAACTTCTTGGCGACCGCCCATAGCAAGTGCTTGTGAATATGAGACAACCCCTTTCGGTATAGCATATTGAAATTTAGCTATATGATGAATCACAGGATCTGGTGAATGATCCCATTTAAATTTTAGGCTATGCCTATCGTTAGTTAGTTTAATGCCCAATCTGAGTAAATTCTGGGCTGTATCTTTAGGGTTCTCCATTGAGAATAAATGGCTGACATCAATTCCATAATCTTCAGCATGCGCAGCTAGCTCTTCAGCTATCGCACTTCCCATAGAATAACCGACTACATCAGCAGTTTTGACACCCATTGCTTTTGCTATAGCTAACATAGGTTCAGCTATAGGGCCAAAATCTCCATGGGATTTTAACGCTTCCTTTTGTATATCAGTTAAATCATCCGACTCACCATAATCAGGGTTCTCGAAAACTATTAATGGGCTCCCTAAGTCCTTGGCTACCTGATAATGCTGATACTGTATATGTGGAGGATCAATTGATATATAAAAACCTCGAGTCATTAAGGTTACTGTTTGATAACCGACTTCTCCATCTTCGGGCCAATTAAATCTCTGAACTCTTAATTTTTGCCCTGTCTTGGAATCTTCAAACAACTCAAATGGTGGTAATTCTTTCTCAATTTCAGTCCATTGTTCTTGACCTAAATTAGATTGGGCAGATAGATCATCCAGTAATCTTTGATAATCTCCCAATTCCATACCTCTACGGGCATTGAACTCACTGATTGGATTTTCTAGTTCTGGTATTGTGTGTTTCTGATTCCAACGTTGGTGAGCATCGGAGCTAGGCATATATAAACTTTAGCACAATATCCCATAACGGTCAAGCTTATTATATTGTATTGTTTATATTTAAACACTGGAATTGTTTGACTTTCGGTGGTATAACTAGTTGAACGAAACTAGTCCTCCTTTTATGAGATACAGAGGCAACGATCTTACACCAGAGACACAAAAAGGACTTGAGGAATTTGAACGACAAAGTCGATTTAGGAGTTTTCTTGGTAGTGTAGCGGCGGCCGGAATAATATATGCTCCTGCTATCTATTACGGTGGTAATCGAGACACTTATGTTGTAGCAGCCTTTGCTATACCGTTCTCAGTCTTTGCGTGTGTAAAAGGGCTTAAGGCCGCTATGGGAGATAGATACCTTAATAGGGTATTTAATCTAAACCAACTGCCGATGACCACTACAAGTAGCCAACTAACTACAGAAAGCCTGCAGCAGGCCTTACTTGACCACCCTCAGCCGGAAGTTGAGGTGGCCTTAAAATGAGACGTGGCCTAACAATTAGCACTCTTGACTTATGAGTGCTAATTCTTTAATATTTAAGTTATCTAGCAATCTAAAGTATAGACTGCTAATTTAACATCTTAGATATCAAGGAGAATATAAATGAGTAAAATAATTGGCATTGATCTCGGTACAACTAACTCAGCTATGGCTGTTATGCAGTCAGGTAAACCAGAGATAATTGCTAATAGTGAGGGTAGTAGAACTACGCCTTCAGTAGTTGCGGTAAACAAAAGTGGTGAACGTCTAATTGGCCAAGTAGCTAGACGCCAACAGGTGACAAATTCAAAGAACACTGTTTACGAAGTTAAGCGTTTAATTGGACGAAATTGGAACGATAAAGAGGTTCAACGAGATCTTAAATTAATGGGCTATGAAATTGTTAAGAGTGGTAATGGCGTTAAAGTTAAGATGGGTGATAAAGAATACAGCCCTGAAGAAATCAGTGCTATGATCCTTGGTAAGCTTAAAGCTGACGCCGAAGCTTTCTTAGGTGAAGGTGTTAGCGAAGCGGTTATAACCGTTCCAGCTTATTTTGATGATAGTCAAAGACAGGCTACTAAAGATGCCGGTAAAATTGCTGGGCTTGAAGTAAAAAGGATCATCAACGAACCTACAGCGGCTGCCTTAGCTTATGGGTTAGATAAAGCTAAGAAGCAGGACGAAAAGATTGCCGTTTATGATCTAGGCGGTGGAACCTTTGACATTTCTATATTAGAACTTGGTGACGGTGTTTTTGAAGTTAAATCTACTAACGGTGATACACACTTAGGTGGTGCCGACTTTGACCGTGTCATAGTTAATTACTTTGCCGATGAGTTTAAGAAAGAACATGGTATCGACATATCTGAAGACAAAGCTGCCATGCAGAGACTTCGCGATGAAGCTGAAAAAGCTAAAATTGAACTGTCTTCGTCTCAGGAAATTGATGTTAACCTACCATTTTTAACTGCCGATTCTGAAGGTCCGAAACACTTTGAGCACAAACTAACTCGAGCTAAGCTTGAAGATCTAGTAAATGAACTAATTGAAAAAACTAGCGGGCCATGTGAACAGGCACTTAAAGACGCTAAGCTTAAAGCTAGCGATATCGACGCTGTTGTTTTGGTAGGCGGTATGACTAGGATGCCAGCAGTCCAAGCAAAGGTTAAGAAGATCTTTTCTAAAGATCCGATGAAGGGCGTTAATCCAGATGAAGTTGTAGCGGTCGGAGCTGCTATTCAAGCTGGTGTACTCCAAGGTGACGTAAAAGATGTCTTACTACTTGACGTTACCCCATTGTCACTAGGCATCGAGACTATGGGTGGAGTAATGACCAGATTAATTGAACGTAATACTACGATCCCCACTTCTAAAAGTGAGGTCTTTTCAACGGCTGCGGATAACCAGCCCCAGGTTGAAATCCATGTTGCGCAAGGCGAACGGGAAATGATTGATGGCAACAAATCGCTTGGTCGATTTATTCTAGACGGTATTCCGCCTGCTCCTCGAGGTATTCCTCAAATTGAGGTTACCTTTAATATTGATGCTAACGGTATCTTAAATGTTGCCGCTAAAGACAAGGGTACCGGTAAGGAACAAAGTATTACTATCTCAGGGTCGGGCAACCTAGATAAAAATGAAGTTGAGAAAATGGCTAAAGAAGCCGAGTCTCATGCAGAAGAAGACAAGAAACGCAAAGACCAAGTAGAAGCCAAGAACCTATTAGATAGTGCTATCTACCAGGCTGAAAAGTTGTCTAAAGATAACAAGGATAAGCTATCTGATGACGACAAGAAGAACCTAGACAAAGCAGTCGAAGAAGCTAAGAAGGTTGTAGCCGACGATAAAGCCTCAAAGGACGATTTTGAAAAAGCAGCATCTGAACTAAATGACAGAATCCAACCTATTGGCGCCAAGATGTACGAGGATGCAAGTACAAATGCTAAGCCCGATGAATCTTCTTCATCTACTAAAGATGATTCAATTGAAGGTGAAGTTGTTGACGATAAGTCTGACGACAAGTAAATCTTTTCAGGTTAATATTAAGGTGGGTTAAGAGAAGCACTGCAACTTATGGCAACAGCTAAAAAAGACTATTACGAGACTTTAGGCATTAGTAAAAATGCCAGCGCTGATGAGATTAAGACGGCATTTCGTCGAGCCGCCGTCGAACATCACCCAGATCGTGGAGGAGATGAAGAAAAGTTTAAAGAAATCAACGAAGCCTACGAAGTCTTAAAAGACCCTGAAAAAAGAAAACGCTATGATCAGTTTGGACATGCTGGAGTTGGCGGTGGCTCAGGTGGCTTTGGAGGTTTTTCTGGCCAAAACATGAATTTCGATTTTGGCGATTTAGGGCTTGGCGATATCTTTAGTAGTTTTTTTGGCGGTGGCGCGACCCAAGGACAGAGGCAAAATAGGGGTAGGGATGTTGAAGCTCAAGTAGATATTACTTTTGATCAAGCAATATTTGGTACAGAAGTACCCCTTTCCTTAAACCTTGATGATACTTGTGAACATTGTAAAGGTACTACTGCAGAACCAGGTCATGAGCTAAGGACCTGTCCAACCTGTGACGGTAAAGGCCAAGTCGTTAACGTAACTCGTACTATTTTCGGCAACATCCAGCAAGCTAGCCTTTGCCCTACCTGTAAGGGTAGTGGTAAGGTCCCAGAAAAGCTATGCACGGTTTGTCATGGTAAAGGCACGGTGCCAAAGCATCAACAGATCAAGCTAAAGGTTCCGGCAGGTATTGAGGACGGTTCAACAATTCGCTTACACGAACGAGGCGAAGCTATAGCTAACGGACCAAAAGGTGACCTGTATGTTCACATCCGAGTGAAACCTCATAAAAAGTTTACTCGCGAGGGTGATTTAATCTTAAGTGAAGAACATGTATCGATGACTGACGCCGCACTAGGGTGTGAAAAAGATGTTGAAACAGTTGATGGTAATGTAACGATGAAAATCCCAGCAGGTACACAATCTGGAACGGATTTTAAACTATCTGGTCACGGTGTACCACACATAAAGGGCCATAGTAGAGGTGCTCATATAGTTACAATTTTTGTTGACACGCCAACTAAACTTACCAAAGAACAAGAGATATTACTTAAAGAATTTAACCAGTCTGCACCCGGTGGTAAGTTCCACCTGTGGAATTAATCTTGATTTAATAGTAGTAATAGTTAGATAATCTATTACTGAGATGGTTAAGCTTAACCGTAGCAATGCCGGCTTTATCCCACTTATTATTGCTGTACTAGTTGTAGTTGTTCTTCTTATCTGGTTGGTCTACACCAGAGTCCATCATCAATCTCAATAGAACAGGAACTGTCCTAGTTTGCAAAAGTAAACAAAATATGCTACAGTATACCCTTCATAAGGATAATCTATGGCCAAGGATACTAAAGTAATAGGTAGCACGGTAACCATTAATATACCAGTTGGCGATATCTATAATTTACCGGCCAAAGTGGATACTGGAGCTGATAGTTCTTCTATCTGGGCATCGAAAATTACAGAAAAAGACGGGACGTTACAATTTGCTTTACTTGGCCCATCATCAGATCAATATAGCGGCAAAGTTGTTAAGACTAATGAATACTCAAAGATAATTGTATACAACTCTTTTGGCACTAAAGAAGTTCGTTACAAAGTTACCTTAACTGTAAATTTAGAAGGAAAGAAAATCAGAGCAAAATTTTCACTTGCTAATCGTAAACTAAAGAGCTATCCTGCGCTTATTGGTCGCAGGCTGCTACATAGACGCTTCATTGTTGACGTATCTAAGACTAGCAATTTGTTAACTTCTTAGAGGAGATAACCCATGAAAATAGCGATTTTATCTAAAGGTCCAGCCAACTACTCCACTAAAAGATTAGTCGAGGAGGCTAAAAAACGTGGCCATAAAGTCCAGGTTATCAACTATGCTAAGTGTTATGTAGCTCTTGAGAGCGGTCGACCAGTAGTAAATTACAAAGGTAAAGAGTTGACTAACTTTGACGCCATTATACCGAGAATAGCCTCTAATCTTACTAAATATGGCTCATCTATTGTCCGTCAGTTTGAAATGCAAAACATCTTTACTACAACTAGTTCAATAGCCATAGTTCGCTCGAGGGATAAATTAAGAAGTCTCCAGATACTATCTAAAGCTGGAGTTGGTATCCCTAAAACTGTCTTCGCCAGAGAAACCGCCGACTTTGAAGGAGTGCTTGAACAAGTTGGAGGTGCCCCAGTAATTATTAAGGTGGCAAGGGGCACTCATGGTAATGGTGTTGTTTTGGCTGAAACTAAAAAAGCAGCATTAGCCGTGATGCAAGCTTTTTATGTTGAGGGCGTGAGCTTTTTAGTTCAGGAATACATTGGCGAAAGTGCCGGAGTAGATATTAGGGCCTTTATTGTTAATGGCAAGGTTGTTGCCAGTATGTTAAGGCAAAGTTTAGACGATGATTTCCGGTCCAACCTCCATCAAGGTGGTAACGGCATACCAGTAAAACTAACTGATGAAGAGCGAAAGATAGCCCTTAAGGCAGCTAAAGCCATGGGACTTAGTATTTGTGGTGTAGATATGATGAGGTCTGAAAAAGGTCCGCTAGTACTAGAAGTTAATTGTAGTCCGGGTTTTGGCATAGAGAAGATAACTGGTAGGGATGTTGCTCCAAGCATAATTGACTATATCGAACAAAACGCCAAGGCTAGGCGTAAAAAAGACAGAGTTGGTGCATAAGTTAAACATAAGCTATTATTAAGCTTAACCATGGCTAATATATGGCTACTTTTAGTATTTGCAATACCAATTCTTGTCGCTATCTTTTTAAGAGTTAATGCGGTTGTCATCTTTGTTGGCTTGTGCTTAGGCTATGTTCTTAGTGAATTTGATGGTACTAATAGGGAAGTTACTAAAATTGCCGGTACAAACAAGTTCATTGAATACCTAGGCGGCTCAAGTAACGTCCATCTTATTCTGTTACTATTACCATCAGTAATATTACTGTTGTTCTCTTTAAAGACTGCTTCTGGAAGCAAATACTCTTTAAATATGCTACCTGCAATTGCCAGCGGCATACTAGCAGTCATAACAGTTGTGCCACTGTTACCGGTTAATACTGCTGTTAAGATTATGAATGGCTCACTCTGGGCCGACGTCACTAAGTATCAAGGGGGATTAATAGCTTTAAGTGTGCTGGTTGTTACATTAATGCTGATTCTTGAACGATCTAAACATGGTTCACTATTAAAAGGTAAACATAAATCTAAAGCGTAATCTAATAACAATCAATCTTGACTTTTATCTTATACACCTATATTGTATGCTGTATTTTTAAGGGCCCATAGCTCAGCCGGTTAGAGCACCTGCCTTTTAAGCAGG
>DAHVAE010000029.1 GCA_027314795.1 Candidatus Saccharimonadota bacterium | reverse complement strand
ATTTTCTTCTTTATAATGTTGGTTCTACCTTTGTCTGGGTCGTATTCTCTTTCATTCCAACCATGTTCATATAATGAGCTAAGGTTGATTCTATTAAAAACAATTATCATTGGCATTGACATCTGAGTTACTCTTTGTCTGATTTTGACCAAACTATCTCGGTCTAAAGATTCATAATCAGGATATTTAACTTGGATTTTTTCTTTTTCTTCTGGACTTAGAGTAGGCATTAATAGTTTTACTAAGTCACTATATTCTTCAATCTTCTCCAAAGCCCTCTTTGCTTCATGGTAGCCAATAGGTCGCCAGTATGGATAGCGAATCTGTTCTGAAGTCTTTTTAGTCATGTCGGCTTTATTGATTAAATTAGATATTATATTCTGAACTAGTTACTTTCATCTTAATTTTAGCATCAAATACAACACATGCATCTATTTTGCAAATTAACGCTATGTAGGGAGGTCGTAGGCGGTTAGTACATGCTCACAACTATATTTGTATATATCTTCAAAACAAATGGATTGTAGAGGCAAATAATGGCCTCTGTAAAAATAGACAACTTCTAGACAACCTTTATACCTTTTTCTGGTATTAATGTTGTAAAAACTGTAAGTTTTTAATGCCTCTAATCTCACCCCTGTAAAAGTGGGGTACTTCCATGGAACTTAAGCAACTATTTTACAGGATTACTTCCAGTTAGTCCTATAAGAAGTAATGATAGGGAAACTCTAGGGAATCTATGCAACTGTTTTGCTATAAACTGACTGATTTTATGCAAAGACTAATTTGGGAACCTAAAACAAACTACTAAGTAATATAAGTTGATAATTAGCAATAAGGAATAAATAATATATTTATGCAAGATATAGAAGAAGCTGTAAGGAATAGGACAGAAATAGCAGACATTAAAAGACGTTATTCCCTAGGCATCATATCCAGACAGCAAGCCAAGTTAGAAGCGGAACCTATCATAAAGAGAATAAATAATACTGGTCAGGTAATAGCCAAGAAACATAAAGTTAAATATTATCCTGTGGATTTTATAAATCTAATGAGATAGTTAAAGACTAAACTCTAGTTTTAATAGTTCGCTAATATCTACATCAAGAGCGTTAGCTATCTTATCTAAGGTACTTAATCTAACCCAGCGTTTGCCTGTTTCTATATAGGCTATAGCTACTACGCTCATATTAACTTTTTCAGCTAATTGCTGCTGTGTGAGTTCTTTTTCTTTCCTAAGCTTAGCAATACGTTTACCAAAACGTTTTAGAAGTACAGATTCAGCAGCAGATTCCATACTCTAAGCCTAAAAGGAGATAAACTGTCAGTACATAAACTGTTAGTTTATTTTTACAATGTTTTAATTTATTATTTAGCTATAAGAATAAACCAGGAGTCTATAGGAGTTGAGCATTGCCTGACAATCAAAAACTTTGATTTTCCTGAGAATATTCATATATTATTAGAAATAAATTACAGGGAGAAGAATAAATGAGCTATTCGACAGCCAGTAAACCTTGGTATAAGAAATGGTGGGGTGCTATTTTGGCTATACTGATATGGCCATTCTTTTTAATATGGCTAATTTGGGTCAAGTCCAATAAAAGCAAAGCTATAAAATTAGCCTCAACTACAGGAGTAGTTGTTTTAGCAATAATTGTCTTTGCTGCGGTTCTAAGAACATTGCCTTCTACCGCAAATAATAATGAACAGCCAGTATCCTTAAATAGCCTAAACGCCAAAGCAGCTTCCATACTCGCTGCGGCTACGAATCGTACTGAACAGCAAATGACTACTGGGAAAACAGATGCTGCTCAAAGTAATCCCCTTAATTCAGGAAGTGCTTTTGAGAAGTGGCGACCCAGTGTTCAGAAAGACAATGATAGCAATACAACCAATGCCTATAACCAAGCTGTTGCAGTATACGCCAGCGCCAATGAGCCTGTGCCTTCAGAACTGGCAAGTTGGAAAAAAGATAACTTTGCTGCCTACGCCGATATTGGCGTATGGCAATTAGCTGAAGTTACCAATCTAATTAGCCCAAGCGCTAGCGACCAATCTGTAACCACTAATGATTACAACGCATTTAAGAGTGACCTAGCTAAGGCAGTAGCTGATATTAAACAACTTTCACCGAGTACTACAGTAGCCCAATCAACACAGACTAATGCTGCGCCAACACAAACACCGACAGCTTCAATAGCTAGCCTTAATTCTCAAGCTGTACCGATACTAAATCCAGTTCTAACTAATTACGAGCAGCTTATGGCTCAAGGACAGTCTTATGCCAAACTAGCAAATGCCAGTAGTGCCAGTAGTTCATTTCATAATTGGTACAACCAAGTTACTAGTTCCCAAAATACATCAGACAGCAAAGAAGTCATTACTGCCTTCAATAAAGCCGACAACTTGTATTACGATGCTCATCAGACAGCACCAGCAGCACTAAATAATTGGGGCAATAGCGATGCTGGAAATGTATTTAACGATATAGATAATTGGGCAAATGACGAATGGAGTGTTTTAGTAGACCAAGCCACTAATAGTTCTACTACTGCAGACCAGCAGAAAGTAAATACAGATTTGCAAAGCTACCAAAGTGACTTAACTAAAGCTAAGGCGGATATTAGCCAATTATAAAAAGTTAATAATTAAGGAGTATAAGAAATGTTTGGTAATAAAGAAACCGCTCCCCAGGCCGATAACTACGCTCATTTAACCAGTGGTACGCAGTATGCAATTGCATTTAGGCATATCGGCAGTTACGCAAGTGACATGGCTAAGGATATAAATAACTGGTTAAAGAAATACCCTAATCACAAAGTTATTCAGATGGTATTTGGTAAGGACATGGGCGGTGCGGTTGTAGTTTTCGAGGTTAAGTAATCCAGACACCCTATTAAGTTCTTATTCTTGCAAGCTGTTTCATTATTAGCGAACTACTGATATTACAGCCACAACCAGTGGTATTTCCAAAGCCGAGAGCCAGTAAAGTTACTGGAAAGCCTGATTAGGAGTAGGAAAACTGGACTATTCGTGCCGATTATAACATTGGGTGTTTTTATGTCATGACATACAATCTAGGTAGATGATATTAGACATTGAAGACCTAGAAAACGACAACCCCCACTTTATACCAGACAAATATCGTTCAACAATGACGTACATGGTAAGGAACATTCTTAGCTCATTAAATGGCTACAACGACTTTGTTACTACTTTAGAAGTGGAATCACAGACAGTATCAATGTATGAGGCTATTGAAAGAAATTTTTGCTTAGAGTATTTGAAACAAAATAAAATCATTAACTATGTTACAAACGAAAATAACGACACCATAACTGTTATTAATAGATATAATCTTGAGTTGCTGTCTTTATCATTAGAGGGTAAGCAAGATTTTAGTCAGCTACCTAATTTGATTTACTACCAGCCAACTACTGGCAGAGGCTTTGTTAATGGACACCCTATTAAATTGAAAAAGCTCAATAAGAGATTATTTGACGCTCTTTTTATGGCTGCACCCGAACCAGCTGACCGAGATATATTAAGAAGGGCTGTTAGAACTGGTAGGGGTAATGGAAACTCCAGCGCGTACGACATCAGCCAAGCGTTCTCAAATCTTCGTAAAGCATGTAAAGTAAACGCCGAAGTTATAGACCTACAAGATTCTGGGGTGCTAAATGCCCAAGTATATACACTTGGGTCTTCTTTTTTTAGCAGCGATTTCACTACAGTTTAAAATACCGAAAAATGTCACTATCGCCTCTGTAAACTTTATAATTTCTACCTAATTAAAACCCTGCTTTTTGTTCTATGCTGGGCGCATGCCGAACGAATTACAGCAATACACTAACGAAGAACTGCTTGAGATATTCCCAGAAGCAAGGACTATTATTCCTGCATTAATCAAGGACTACTCTAAGCAACGCAAAGAATTAGTAAAAGCCATTGCTGAAGAACATAGCAATATAATGGCAAACCCAGACGAGATGTTCCGCTACTTCTGGACATCATGGCTAAAGCTAACCAAGGTTCAAGATTTATGGGTTATAGATAAGAACATAGACCGCTTGCAACGATTCATGCAACCAGTAGTAAATGAACCGAAACAGTCCAATAGAATCACCGACAACCAAATTGAAGACGCTAGAGCAATACCTATTGAATCACTTCTTAACCAAGAGTTTCGCCGAAGCGGCAGTAATCTTGTTGGACGATGTCCTTTCCATGACGAGAACACACCTTCTTTCTATATATATGTACAAGAAAATCGTGGCTGGTGCTTCGGCTGTAATAAGGGCGGTGATGCCATTGATATAGTAATGCACTTGCGTGACCTTAACTTTAGAGATGCTGTGCAATATCTAGTCGGAGGTCAAAGATGAATCCTAGTAATAAACAACTTGACCAAAAACTAATTGAAGCAATTTCTGCTAATTCAGACGAGAAGCTTACAGCAGATAGTTTAGTAGAAAGCATACTTGATAGCGGAGTAGTCTTATTCCATGACCAATACGAGGTCGCTTATATGTCACCCGATGGTAGTGGCAGAGATATTTATAGAATCAAATCAAACAAGGGTAAATTATGGATACAGAATTACGCATACACAAACCATTGCCAAGTAATAGGCTCCGATATATTAAAGCGAGCAACACAAACGCTTGAAGGTCAGGCTATATTTGGAAGTGATGAGCATAAACTGCATGTTCGTGTTTTTAGTAACGACGATGGTCTATTATATGACCTTGGTAAAAGTGCGGTATTGATAAACCCAGCTGGCTGGGAAATCATAGACAAACCACCCATCGTCTTCAAAAGATTTAGTCATCACAAACCCCAGGTAAATCCAATTAAAAATGGCGATGTAAAACTGCTTTTCAAATATATTAATATTGCCGATAAAGAATCTCAGCTTCTTTTGCTGGTGTATGTGATATCTGCCTTTATTCCAAACTTTCCTCACCCTCTTCTTATATTGTATGGCCCGCAAGGAGCAGGTAAAACTACGCCCATGATGGTTATGAAATCATTAATTGACCCCTCAGCAATGATTACTGGTTCTTCCGCTCCAACAAAATACGAGGAGCTTATCCAAATCCTTAGTCACCACGCATTCATATTTTTTGATAACTTATCTAAAATGCCCGAATGGTTTTCTGATGCCTTAGCTCGTGCTGCCACTGGAGATAGTTTTAGTAAACGAGAATTATATTCAGATGATGACGATGTTATATATCATATCCAATTGCCTATAGCCCTAAATGGTATTAATCAAATCGTATATAAGTCCGATTTACTTGACCGCTCCATTCTCCTTGAACTTGAACGTATATCACCCAAAAAGCGTAAAGAGTATCAGGTATTTTGGTCAGAGTTTGAAAAAGACCAACCTGCAATACTTGGCGGCATCTTTGATATTTTAGCTAAAGCTATGAAATTATATCCAAGTGTCAAGCTTTCTAAGTTGCCACGTATGGCGGACTTTGCTCGTTGGGGATACGCCATTGCAGAAGCAGCTGGATTTAAGGGTGAGGATTTTATTAAGGCCTACAGTAAGAACATTGATACCCAACACGAAGAAGCAATTAATGCTAGCCCTGTCGCACAAACAATATTGGCATTAATGGAAGATAAGCTTGAATGGCATGGTACACCTGCGGAACTATATAAAGTACTTCATGCTATCGCAAATAATGATTTGGAGCTAGGTAGTAGCAAAGCTTGGCCTAAAGATGCTGCACGCCTTAGTAAATCGCTATCCATCATTCTCCCCAACCTCCAAGCTAAAGGCATCTACTTAGATAGGAAGCGTGGCAAGGAACGCCTAATAACTATTACTAAAACTACTGTCAATACCGACGCTACTGACGCATAAGGAGTTAAAAACGTATCTGTAAACGACGCTACGACAGTAACGACAGTAAAATTAGTGAAAAGGTTTAGAGTATCTACTTCTAGGCTAATGTTGGCTTAAACTCATAAACGCCACGCATTATCTCGTTCCACCTAATAATTTCTGCCACTAATTGTTTATAGTTGGATTGTATGTGGTTCACCATAGGAATATTACAGATAAAAAATTGTTATAAATTCGGGCTTTTAATGTTTGTAGCAAATTCTTATCTGTAAATAGCTCAATTCTGCTTTGGTGGTAAGCTATTTATGTTGCATTCTTTATTTGAAAGGAGCTTACCATGCTAAAAGCAACACCCTTTTTACTATTTGATGGTAACTGTGCCGAAGCTATGACTTTCTACCACAAATGTCTTGGCGGGGATTTAACTATTACCAAACTGGGCGATAGCCCGATGAAAGAAACATTACCGCCTGAAAAACACGATAAGGTTATCAATGCCTATCTTAAAAGTGATGATATAGAGATTTCAGCCACTGACTGGATGGCAGCACCACAGTATGAGCCAACATGGGGAGATATATATGCCATTTTTGTATTAGGTGAGAGCTACGATGAACTAAAAAGAATATTTGATAAACTCAAAGTGGGTGCCAGAACTGACAGGTTTCAAGACCTTCATCAACTACCTATTGGAACCTACGGCCAGATGTATGACAAATACGGCATTCACTGGATATTTAAAGGCGACCCAGTTGAGAATAAGCACTAAAGGAGGAATAACTAAAAGCTATGGATGACACATATACCCTGATTACCATGAGAGAAATGGGAGTCACTCCTGAGCAAGTTTGGAGCGCTTGGACTAGCCCAGAAAAAATTGCTAAATGGTGGGGACCAGCAGGTTTTAAAAGTACGGTCGAGGAACTAGATATACATGAAGGCGGTAAGTTTAAAGTCGTTATGCATGGTCCTGATGGCGTTGATTATCCGAATGTGTATATATTCGACAAGGTAAATGAACCACATCAACTTATATACACTAACCAGGGTTCAAAAGAATTTGGGTTAGAACCTTTTCAGTCAGTTGTTGATATAGAAAGTCTTAATAATAAAACAAAGGTTACTTTAAAGATGCGTTTCACTTCAGAAGAAGAAAAACAAAAGCACATCCAACAATTTCATGCTGAAGAGGGGTCAAGACAACTATTAGAGAGGCTTGAGGCGCAAGCTAAAAATGGATAGTTCAAAAATTGTTGTTCCTGGTGGCGTAGATGAATATAAGAAACTGGTACTAGCAAGCTTAAACGTTATGAAAGGTAATGCAACTAAGCGGGAATAATTTCCAACCCCCTTAATATCTGATTCCAGCGCAAAATCTCCTGAACTAAAACCTTATAAACCGAGTGGTCCAGGGTCACCAATCTTTTAACAGATGCGCTTCCGACAAATTTTGTCCACCATAAGTGACAACATGGAAACCATCGAATGCAATTGACATAATTATGCATCTTTGATATCATTCTACTATGAGTAACGTAACACTTCATATACCAATGGATAAGACGGTTCGAACCCGGCTGGAGGCCAAAGCCAAGCGTCTTGGCTTTGATTCCGCACAGGCCTACATCCGTGTGTGGGCAAAGGCCGAAACAGAAGGGCGGAACATTGACTATGGTGTTGATGACTGGGGCGAGCCAAGCCCTGAAGCTGCTAAACGGCTGAACAAGGCTACAGCAGAAGCATTGGCTGGGAAAAATGTTTCTGGCCCGTTTTATACGGTCGATGAAATGATGAAGCATCTCGACTCCCTATGAAGCCGGTAATATTTCACCGGGATTTTGATAAGCATTACAAACAGCGCATTAAACCAAAGCCCAAGCTCATAAGTCAATTTCGAGAAAGATATGATTTGTTTTTGGCTGGTGAGAGAGGCAGGCCACTGAATGATCACGCGCTCACTGGCGACTTGCAAGGCGGGCGGGCCTTTTCGATTACGGGTGATATTAGAGTGGTCTACATTGAGCTGGAAGATCAGATTATCTTCCTCGCTATTGGAACGCACAACCAAGTCTATTGATCTAGTAGTCGAGCAACGGTTTGAGCTAAACATTATTAATCTCTAGGTCAATGAATTGCTCAAGTTGCTTGTCCAGGGTAGTTAGGTCGGAAAGTACTGATTTCCATGTTTTGCTAACACGGTTCACCAAGAGAGAATTACAGATAAGCAATTGTTATAAATCACGTACCTGGACTATTTATAGTTAGTATCTATCTGTTATCCAAGCCCAAGTTATTATAGGATTCTATCAAGGTCTCTGCGACCGTACCGCATTAGATAAAAAGTAATGTTACCGAAATAGTACCGGTTAGATACTAATAGTGTTACCGTAATTCTCACTATGAAGAGAACTATGAAGCACGACATCATAAGGGATCAACTCCCAGCCTATCTGAAGGCAGACAAGAAACAAAAAGGC
>DAHVAE010000028.1 GCA_027314795.1 Candidatus Saccharimonadota bacterium | reverse complement strand
AGCAAAGTAAATTTCATAAGATCACCTCATTAAACTATCTGTATTCTTATTATATAACGGGCGGTAAGTTAGAAGAAAAACTACAAAACCACATGTCTGCTAGCGCCTTAACAGTGCCGTTCAAAAGTGTTCAGGAGGTTGGGTAGACATTACAATTAGAGAATAAGTTATTTAAGACACCATCAAATGCAAGTTTAGAAGAGGATAATATACAACAAGATAAATTCTTTCAAAAACCTCACAAAATAAATAGAAAGGAAGAACTTGAGCCGTAAAACGGTCTCTCCTTCTTCCTCACTTACATAATTTATATACCTTGCATACAAACATTGCAATCTGAAGTTTGTTTGTGAATAACATGATGCTGTGTCTGTACTGCTGACATTATCACAAAAAGCACTTCTAATTAGTTGGCAGGGTTTAAATTCAGGCCTGATGGTTTGATAATTGCAAGTAGCTATTACGCAGGACTTATGGCAGTAGTAGTAGTTGGCTTAACGTTAGCGGGACGATGTCTTCTTTGGCTTTGTTTTAGTTCTTGTTGATGTTTTAGTTCGATATACTTTTGTTCACTAATCCTAGGTAGCGTTACATAAAAAGTGCTGCCTTTATCTAATGTACTATCGACCCATATTTTTCCAGCATACATATCGACAATTTTACTGCAAATAAATAATCCTAGGCCGGTACCGCCTACCGATCTGGTTTGCGAACTATCAACACTATAGAATTTCTGGAAGAGGTTCGGTATATCCTTAGCCGGGATACCTAAGCCGGTATCTTTAATGAATATCTGGACAGTATCTTTATCGCCACTAATACCGATGGATATCTTACCTTCATGCGTATACTTAAGAGCATTCGAAAACAAGTTAGAAATTACTTCTCTTAGTCTATCTGGATCGATATACATGTAGTACTTTTCTTGAACAAGTTTAGCATCTGTATTATTAATGCTATCGCCATCAATAACTTCGTTCGCGCCAATTATGAATTCAAGACCTAAATTAAATTGTTTGGTTGAATAACGAAAATCTGTACTTAATTGATTTATAAAGCTCCATAATTCAATGGCTTCAGGTTTATTCCTTAGTGTACCTTCCTCAGCTTGAGAGCTGGCAAGTAGATCCTGGAATAATTGACCTAGGTGCTTAGTTGATTCATGGGCACTCTTAACGTAGCTCCGAAGAGGTTCATCCAAATGACCGGCTTTGTCCGAAAGGGCTAAATCTAGATAAGCTTCTATGGTAGCTATGGGCGTTCTCATTTCATGGCTAGCTGTACTTATGAAGTCAGAACGCTGTTGTTCTATCTCCTGCTCTTTAGTTATGTCGTGCAGTATAATTACACCTCCAACCAGTTCATTATCTGGCGATATAACAATTGGCGATATGCTCATGCTGACTATTAGTGGTGACTGGGACTTAATCGGATCAAGTTTAACCTTTTCAGAGACATGTTTTTTACCCGTTAATGAGTCTGAGATATAATCTGGTAAATTCTTATCAGGCCCTTGTTTCAGTAATGAATACCTCAAAACATCACGGACTCCATGCCCCAAGGCATTTTCGACTTCCCAGCCAGTCATTGCTGAAGCCGGTGGGTTGATCAGGTCAATTATGCCGTTTTTATCGAAAACTATGACACCATCACCAATAGATTCAATAATTATTATTGACTGTTTTTGGCGTTTTTTTAGTAAAGCGTTTAATCTTTCGAGCTGTGGGTTATCTGAATAGTCATAATGCCTTTTCCAGAATAAATAACTAAGTATGGCCGTTAAAGCTAAAATGATAATTTCAATTAGCCCGGTTATCTTGAAATTATTATTGACAGCTACTGGGCTAGTTAAAAAGCCCGCTAGCCCAAATAAATAAAAGACAGCCATAATGACAACTTCTAAAGAAGCTAGTAGCCAGCCAAGAGCCCCAGCTAGGAAGATCATCACAAGTACCGTGATCATATACGGTGAATAATAAATGCCAGATGGGTTAAGAACTATGGCATTTTCAATCAGCAAAAACGTGATTGTGATATATGTGGCTAGATATGCATACTTTTTAATGTATTTGAGGCTAATCACCAGTTCATATATTGCTTGAATAGCGACAAAATAAATAATCACGATCGGGAAGGTTTTTGTACCTCCCCATTCATGATATCGAAGGCCAATATATAAGTAGCTAATTACGAAGTGGCCGCAATAAACTAAAAATAGTCTTCGCAACCACCTTATCCATTTAGCAGAAACATGGTTCATAATAAAACATAATCATTATCCCACTTTTCAGTAAGATAAAGAAGAAGTCTTAGATTAAAACCGCCTTAGTTGCGGCGTCACGAGCGTTATTGGCGGTGTTGCTGCAACAATTACTGTATCCAAAATTGAAAGTTGAAGTATTTAGGCTAGCTTAACCTGGGCTTTGCCAGCTAACACTAAAGTCGTTGCCGGTCATGTTTGACTGTACGTATATATTTTGTCCTGAGCTATTAATCATGGTTATTGAATCTGGGCTCGCGGTCGATATACCTTCACTAGTTCCATTGTCGGTAGCGTTACAGTTGCTAAACGATACACTGCCATAATTGTCAAATGGCACTAATTGACCGTTTGAGTAGCTTGGATCTTCTTCAATCCACTCCGCTGATGAATTCGACGAGGTGTAACTTACGGTCGTAGTGAAAGTTTGTTTATTCGTATTGTCGGTGATTACAATTGACCATTCATTCGTTGTTGTTTCCGTAATTGACGCCGTTATTGAATCACCAGGAGTAACAGTTAAACCGTTAATATTTTGAGAAACAGCAGGTAGCATCTCGTAAAAAGCGCCTGTCGTCACTTGGCCACTAGCACTAACTGTATTATCCGTACCAACCTGGATTAGATCAGTGCTGCTGACCCCTCCTATACCAATCCAAGAAGCATCAGCGCTAGTTGTGGAGCCATTGCCCGTGGGGCTAGGAGCTATCCATGAACCAGAAACTGTTGTTAAGACCCCAGAGTTTATTAGGTAGCCGGACCAGTTTGATGACTGGTAATTAGCTGCAGGTTTGGTTGTGCCGGTGCCCGAACCCGTGCTGCCGGTGCTGGATCCGGTCCCAGAGCCGCTACTACCTGAACTTGGCGACGGCGACAAGCCGCTGACTCCTGTACCTGGCGAAGGTGCCGTTGCTGGAGCTGGGGTTGAGCTGTGGGTAACGACAGGCTTAGGAGCTGGTACTGGCGCTGGTACTGGTACTGGCGCTGGCGCTGGTATGGGTACTGGTACTGGCGCTGGCGCTGGCTTTGGTTTTACTTTAGGTTTTATGATGACTGTTTTCGGTATTGGGATTTTCGGTTCTTTAGATTTTAGTGACGTAGGTGTGCTAATAATGCCAATCGTAAAAACTCCCATGATCGCTATGAGCACTAACAGTCTGTGGGTTAAAAGGGCTTTTGCTATCAGCTTTAAGGATTTAGTAGTTCTCGAGGGCATAACTAATATGTTTTTGTTTTTGCAATACTTGCAACTTTATTTTACCAAATACAAGTTAAAAATAACAATCTAACGCGCCTAAAAAAAGTATTTGACTTTACAGATACGTAACAGATATACTATAAATATCCGCTTAAGGTTATTGCAGCTGGCTGTATTTAACGGGTAACAAAAAGGAAAAAGAAAAAGACTTCAATGAAGGTATTGATGCTCGGATGGGAACTACCGCCCCACAATAGTGGTGGTTTAGGTATGGCCTGCTACCAGCTCTGTAAGAGTCTCTCTAAAAAAAATGTTGATATTGAGTTTATATTGCCCTATAGCGCCGATCATGATATTGATTTTATGAAAGTTAGTGCTGCCATCCCTCAGGGTGTTGCTGATATCCAGAGATCTGGGATAGCTTACGATAGCTATAAATATATTCTAGAAAATGGCGATGAAGCGTGGTTAGGGATTAATGATCAGCACCTTCTTTATGCTCATGCAGTTGCTTCTATGGCTGATTCACGCCAGTTCGACATTGTTCATGCTCACGATTGGTTAACCTTTAGAGCGGCACTAAAACTAAAAGAACAAAGAAGTTGCCCTATAATTCTTCATGTTCACTCGGTTGAGTCTGATCGGGCGGGAGCTAAACCAGGCAATCCTTTAGTCCATGAAATTGAATCAACCGCCCTACACCTAGCCGATAAGGTGATTGCCGTTAGTGAACACACCAAGCAAGCCATCATTAGAGACTATGGGCTACCGGCATCCTCAGTTGAAGTAGTGCATAACAGCCTAAATGTCTATGAGCTTGAGCCGTTAGATCAAGATAATGTCTATCGTTATCTAGAAGTCATGAAGGGTCTGGGCTATCGAGTAGTTACTAGTGTCGGCAGGCTAACGATCCAAAAAGGCTTACCAAATCTTTTAACTGCAATGAAAAAAGTAATTGAGAAAGTGCCTAAAACGTTAGTATTGATTGTCGGTAGTGGCGAACAGCAACATGAGCTCATGGAGCTAGCTGCTAGCATTGGTGTTGGCGCAAACGTACTATTTGCCGACTTTCAAAGAGGTAAACGTTGGCGCGATGCTTTTGCCATTGGCGATCTGTTTGTAATGCCTTCAGTAGCAGAGCCCTTTGGCTTGACGCCGCTTGAGTCAGTTGGCTATGGCACACCGGCTCTTGTCAGTAAACAATCTGGAGTTAGCGAGGTTGTAAATAACTTCCTAAAGATTGATTACTGGGATATTGATGAGATGGCTAATCAGATAGCTTCTGTAATGATGAATGATGCCTTAAGAGATGAACTTCAGCGCAATAGTCATTACGAGCTTGAGAAAATGTCCTGGGATCATTCTTCTAATAAGTTGCTGGGTATATACAATGAACATTTATCTGGGGCAGAAGCATGAATAAGAAGGCCATAGTACTTTACTTGCATGTCCATCAACCATATCGGATTAGACATTACACGGTTTTTGATAGCGGCGTAAATCATGATTACTTCAGTGCAAATTATGAGGAAGAATATTCTAATGAGAGAGTGCTTAAAAAGGTAGCCGAAAAGTCATATATACCTACCAACACACGGCTACTTAAACTTCTTGAAGATAACCCTGGGTTTAAATTGAGCTTATCTATAACTGGGACGGTTATCGAGCAATTAGAACGTTGGGCACCGGATGCGTTAGAATCATTTAAACAGTTAGCGGCTAGTGGTCGAGTAGAGATAGTTGCCGAAACTTATCACCATACACTTGCTTATTTCTATTCGCGATCTGAATTTGAAATACAGGTAGCCATGCATAAACTGAAGATTGAAGAAGTTTTTGGTCAGTATCCAACTGTCTTTAGAAATACTGAGCTAAGTTATAACAATGAGATTGCCAAATGGGCCGACGAGGCCGGCTATAAGGGTATTCTTGCCGAAGGTTGGGACCCGATACTCGAGTGGCGTAGTCCTAACTACGTCTATAAGCCAGTTAATACCAGCAACATTAAACTCTTAATGAAGAACTATAAACTATCTGATGATATTGCCTTTAGATTTGGCGACAAAGACTGGTCGGAATGGCCGCTGACGGCAGATAAGTTCATGCACTGGATATCTGAAGATAATAATGCCACTAACTTTAACTTATTTATGGACTATGAAACCTTTGGCGAGCATCAATGGCAGGATACTGGCATATTTGATTTTCTAGAAAGTATTCCAAATGAGTGGCTAAAGACGGAGGGCCATTCATTTATGACCGTGAGCGAAGTAATTGATAACTTTGAGCCTGTTGATCAGATTGATGTGCCCTATACAGTGACTTGGGCTGATACTGAGAGAGATTTGAGCGCTTGGCTTGGCAACGCCCTTCAAAGTAGCTCGATAAATAGTCTATATGCCTTAGAGGAAAAGGTCTTAAGTACTAATGACTTAGCTTTAATTGATGACTGGCGTCGACTTCAAACATCAGATCATTTCTACTATATGTGCACTAAATGGTTTAATGACGGTGACATCCATGCATATTTTAGTCCGTATAAAACACCTTATGAGGCCTATATGAACTTTATGAATAGTTATCACGATATACGCTTTCGTATAATTCAAGCTGGAGTAGAATTATAGTTATGATTTTGGTGGGCATATGGGTCGACCGGTAGTATTAAGTAATGGCCAGTTATTTGTCGGTCTTGACGAATCAGGCCTGGTTCATGACTTCTATTACCCTTATGTTGGACTTGAGAATTTGACCAACGCTCGCTCTTCGCAACATAAAATTGGTCTATGGGTTGATGGTAAGTTTAGTTGGACTAACGATGGCTCTTGGGAGGTAAATGTTGATTTTGAGGATGAAGCTCTGATTAGCCACATCGAACTCAATAGTAACGAGCTCAACATTAAATTGACGTTGCAAGATTTTGTTGACCTTGAAACTAATTCGTTCATTAGACACATAACTGTTGCTAACCCGCTTAACCAAGAACGAGATGTTCGGTTGTTTATGCATCAGGTATTTCAAATATCTCGGGCTGGTCGAGCTGACACTGCTCTATATGTGCCAGATGATAATTATGTTCTAGACTATAAGGGTCGTTACTCGCTCGCCATATCCGGTAAGTGTCGAGGTGGCGAGAGTTTTGATGAATATGCTGTTGGTAACTATGGGATTGAGGGTAAGGCAGGTACATTTATGGACGCCGAGGACGGTACCCTTTCTGGTAATGCGGTTGAGCATGGTGGTGTCGACAGCGTTATCAGGTTTAAGCTCTCATTAGGTCCAAACAAGTCTGAGTGCATTGATTACTGGATAGTTGCAACATCTAGTCAAAACGATGCTGAAGTTGTAAATGACCTACTTAAAAAAGAAGATATAGAAAAACGACTGGAACAAGTCAGAGAATATTGGCGCAAGTGGACTAGAGGGACAGTTGACATACCGGATCTTAATAAGCGCAGCCTCACTCATAGTTTGTTGATAATTAAAGCCCATATTGATGAACGCGGTTCGGTACTCGCTAGCGGCGATTCCAGTATCTTTAACTTTGGCCGAGATTATTACTGCTACTGTTGGCCAAGGGATGCTGCCTATGCACTCTGGCCTCTCATTCGGCTTGGTCATTATGAAGAAGCTAAGCAATTCTTTGAGTTTGCTCGAGATACTAAGCACAAGGACGGCTATTTGATGCACAAGTACCAACCTGATAGGGCCATAGGTAGCACCTGGCATCCGTTAATTCATGGTCGTCGTAAAGAGCTTGCGATCCAAGAAGATGAAACAGCTGGCGTTCTTTATATGATTGGCCAATATTACCAGGCTAGTAAGGATAAATCTTTTATTGAGAATATCTATCACACCTTTATTGTTGGCGCTGCCAACTTTATGTGTCGGTTTATTGATGAACGTACTGGCCTACCTCATGCCAGTTATGATTTATGGGAGGAAAAGTTTCTCACGAGTACATACACTGTTTGTACTGTTATTGCCGGTCTTGATACAGCCTCATTTTTAGCTAAAGTAGTTGAATCGCCCGATGACGCTATTCGTTGGAAGAAGGCCGCCCAACAAATTCGTGATAATTTAGATAAGCTTTATCATCAGGTTGGTTACTTTGTTAAGGGGTTTTTGTTACTTGAAAATGGTGAACTTAGTTACGACTATACTCTGGATATCTCTAGCCTTTATGGTCCTTTTATGTACGCCGGGCTAGAACCTGATGACGAGCGACTAGCAAAAACCGCTGATCAAGTAGAAAAGCGCCTGCTTAATACTTCTCCGGCAGGTGGAGTATTAAGGTATGAAAATGATAATTACTTTTTAACTAAGAGACAGTATCGGGGTAACCCTTGGGTTGTTAGTACGCTCTGGCTAGCTCAGTATTACATTGCGACTAATCAAACTCAAAAAGCCAAAGACCTAGTCGAGTGGTCGACTCAACGAGAACTTCCTAGTGCGGTTTTATCTGAACAGTTTGATCCTGAAACGGCTGAACCATTAGGCGTTACGCCATTAGTTTGGAGCCATGCAGAGCTAGTTAATACGTTACTAGACCTTAGTAAACACACTAAATAGCTATTTCTTCGGCTTAACTTCGTTGCGGCCTAAGTTTTTCTTGGTTTCAGTGAATATAACGTGTTTATGTAACCTTGGACTGTATTTACGCAGCGAAAGCTTGTCGGGGCTGTTCATGGTGTTTTTAGTAGTGTAGTAAATCCGTTCACCACTTTCTTCGCTGACTAGACCAATTATTTTACGCTTATCGCTCTTTTTAGCCATGGTAAATACCTTAACAGATAGAGGCTAAATTGTAAATGGAGCCGCGAACGAGAGTTGAACCCGTGACCTACTGCTTACCATGCAGTCGCTCTACCCCTGAGCTACCGCGGCGAAATTGCTTGCCAATAGTAGCAAATTTAAACTGTTTTTGCTACACTTTTACTCTATAAGACGCCGCCTTAGCTCAGCTGGTTAGAGCGTCAGTTTTGTAAACTGAATGTCGTCGGTTCGAATCCGACAGGCGGCTCCATGCAGGGATACTCAAGTGGCCAACGAGGGGTGACTGTAAATCATCTGGCATTTGCCTACGGGGGTTCGAATCCCTCTCCCTGCACCACGAATTTTTTAGTTGTTAGTTTCGTATAGATTGTCAGTTACTTTAAAAGTAAAAGTACAGTCTTGACATGTGTCTACGCAGTAAGTATAGTAGTAACTACTATGAGTAGTTACACAGTAACAGTAATAAAAACCGGCAATTCTTATGCATTACGCGTACCTAAAAAGTATATG
>DAHVAE010000027.1 GCA_027314795.1 Candidatus Saccharimonadota bacterium | reverse complement strand
ATGGCGGTAAAGGCCAGTTAGATGCTGCTATTAAGGCTCGAGATGATCATCAACTTAAAGATATACCATTTATTGGACTAGCAAAAAGACATGAACAAATTGTGGTACATAAGACTAAATCTAATATTCATGTTAACGATCAGGTTTTAAATAAACTGGGTGGTTTCAAAAGTGAAACCAAAGAATATATTGTCATTGACTTGCCACACAGTACTAATTTAATAAAACTCCTTCAAAGAATACGTGATGAGAGTCACCGCTTTGCAGTTAGTTATCATTCGGTGCTGAAAGTTAAACGACAGACAGCTTCAACCCTAGAAGACATACCCGGTATTGGCCCAGTATCTAGACGTAAATTACAAAGACAATTCGGTGGCTTAACAGCTATTAGCCAAGCTTCAACTAAAGAGCTAGTTAACGTCATTGGTGAAAGTAAGTCTCAGCTTATAAAACAATATTTAAACTTTAAGGACAACCGGCATCTTTAGCGACTTTATACCACCATTTAGGTGCGCCACTATTACTACAAAGTAGCTTCCAGGTTTCGAAATCAATCTTACCGTTAACTTCGAGGGATGCTCCAGATTGCACCTTTTTTACAGCTGTTACTGTTAACGTATTAAGTTTGCCGTTGATCTTTATGTAGTTGGCATTATTGGATCCATATAAATACCAGTTAATTAAGTTCTGGCCGTCGCTGACACAGTAGCCCCTTGATCCCAGACTAAACGTATGGTTAACACAGGCATTAGGATTACTGTTATATGGTCTGTCATTATGGAAAACGGTATAGATAGAGGCGACAATGACAATTAATATTCCAAGTAACAGAAGTGGCTTTTGCCCTTTGGGCTTTTTGCCCATTAAGTCACTCATTACAGTTTAATTTTAACATAACAGAGGTAATACCGTCAGCGATCAGCTTGATATATACTAGAATAAATATTATGGCTAAAACATTGAACAAGGAGTTCTTTAAGGGTAATCGGGATAAGCTGTATTCCAGCTTAACTTCTAGTGTCCTAGTCATTACCGCCAATGGCTTATTACAAAAAAGCAGTGACGAAAACTACCCATTTTCTCAGGACCCAAGTTTCTGGTACTTAACTGGGATCAATGAGCCTGATCTAATTTTAGTTAAAACAAAAGCTGAAGAGTTTATTATTGTCCCTAAATTCTTCATCAAAAGGCAAGCAGTCATTGAGCCACTAGATAAAGAGTCGCTTACAGCTATCTCAGGTATTAGCCAAATCCTAGACGAAAAAACAGGCTGGCAAAAGTTAGACAATATACTTAAGACATGCCAAAACTATGCTAGTTTATCTCCAAACCCAGTATTGCTTAAGTATCACGGTATTTACTCTAACCCGGCTAGACGAAAGCTAGTTACAAAAATCAAGCGTTATCATCCCAAACTGAAGATTGAAGATGTCAGAAAACTAGTTTCAAGACAACGCATGATTAAACAACCACTAGAAATAGCGCTAATTAAACAGGCAGTAAACATTACTACTGATACTCTTAAAGAAGTATTAGATAAAAACAATATTAAAAAGTATAATAACACCGCTCAAATTGAAGCAGATATTTTAAACGGCTTTAAATCCAGAGGTGGTAGTGGTCATGCATTTGAGCCCGTCTTAGCTAGCGGGCAAAACTCTGCCTTTATACATTATTCGAAGTTTCAGTCGTTAAAGCCAGGCGACTTAATAGTTTGTGATGTCGGCAGCACTTACTCTTTTTACAAAGCCGACATTACTCGAACAATCATTTACGGCCAACAATCGGCAAGGCAAGAGGCAGTTTACGAAGCTGTACGCTACGTTCAAGCGGAGGCATACAAGTTGATTAAAGCAGACATGGACCATAAAGAATACGAAGACAGCGTAACTAAGTTAATTGGCGATCAGCTCATTAAGCTAGGTTTAATTAAGAAGCCAGATAAAAAATCTATCCGTAAATATTATATGACCTATTGTTCGCATTCACTTGGTCTAGACGCCCACGATAGTGCCGATTATTCAGTAAAACTACCAGAAAATATGGTTATGACTGTCGAGCCAGGCATATATATAAAGGCAGAAGGGATAGGGGTTAGGCTGGAGGATGTGGTTCAGATAACCAAGTCTGGTCCCAAGATATTAAGTTCAAACTTGCCTACTCGGCTTAATCTTTAGCTACATGGTACAATTTGGCATATGAACTATCCCTTATACCGCTTTGTTACTAGATGGATAGTTTGCAGTCTGGGCCTTTGGATTGCAGCCAGTTTATTAAGTAGTGATATTACTTTTCAAAATAAGCTAATTGACACAATTATTGCTGGCCTGTTTATAGCCATAGTCAACATTGTATTAAAGCCTTTGCTAATTATTCTATCGCTGCCGGCCATCGTTTTTACATTAGGGCTATTTATGATCATTGTTAATGGTCTAATGGTGTATATTGTTTCGGAGCTGTACCATCCGCTGCATATCACTAATTTCTGGGCAGCAGTATTTGCTGGTATGGTTATTGGCCTGGTAAACTATCTAGTGACAACTATATTAGAGTCAAGGAAAACCGAATGAATGTCTTTAACTACATAACCATCGTGAGCATGTTAATTATGGTTCTATTGATTTTGGTTCAGACAAGAGGTGCTACACTCGGCGCTGGTATTGGCGGTGCAGGTGAAGTCAACACAACAAGACGTGGTACAGACAAAACCATCTTTCAGCTAACCATTATCTCTGCCATTATTTTCTCGGTATCGTTAATACTCGGCGTCTTAGTGAAATAGCCTGGGGGGCATATTTAGCTCATGCGTTTTAGACTGCTTCGACTACGCTTTCGAAGAAGGTTGCAATTAGGTGAGAAAAGAGCCGAAGATCTTAGCGAACAAGCTGAAATAGGTATTGAGAAGTATATTCTCAGACGTTTCGGCAGACTACATAAAGTTCGAAGATTTGTTATTACCTGGATTTTATTGTTGCTTATTGGTATTTTTGGCACTCTAGGTCAAAACTATTTACTCAGTAACTATTTCCAGACCTTAAAACCTGTACCGGGAGGTATATATAACGAAGGTGTTGTCGGAACATTCACGACTGCCAACCCAATTTATGCGGTCAGTGATGTTGACCTCAGTGTTTCACACTTAATTTTTGCTTCACTTTTAACTTACAATAGCCGTAATCAGCTGGTCGGCGAGCTGGCCAGCAGCTATAGCGTCAACAGCCTCGGCAATGTCTATACTGTCCATTTAAAACCTAATCTCACTTGGCAAGATGGCAGCCCGCTAACATCTAAAGACGTAGTTTTTACATATAATCTTATCGAAAACCCTAATGCAGAATCCCCGCTGGCTAATAGTTGGCAAGGGGTAAACGTATCTGCAGAAGGACCAAGTACGGTTGTCTTTAATCTACCCAATACTCTGGCATCATTCCCGCAGTTTTTAACTACCGGGATAATCCCACAACATCTGCTTACGAACATCCCCGCATCTGAAATGCGTTCTGCAACCTTTAATAGTCAAGACCCTGTTGGCTCGGGCCCTTTCAGCTGGCAGAGCATATCTGTCAGCGGCAATGATCCATCGAATGCTATTGAGGAGATTACCCTAACCCCATTTAGCCATTATGTCTTAGGCAAACCTAAATTAGATCAGTTTGTCCTCCATGCCTACGCTAACCAATCTCAGCTAACTAATGCCTTTACCTCGGGCCAGCTTAACGGCGCAGAAGGCTTCAGCGATTTACCTAGTTCAATTGCCAATATGAAGAGTGCAGATATTCATAACTATTTACTAACAGCCGGTATCTATACCTTCTTCAAAACTTCTTCGGGTATTTTGGCTGACCAGGCAGTTAGATCGGCGTTAGTCCAAGCAGTAAATGTACCGGCAATAATTAACGGGCTTAACTTCCCAACTCATCAGGTTAACGAACCCCTACTGGAAGGACAGCTTGGTTATAACCCAGCATATAGTGAACCTGGCTACAACCCGTCTGCTGCCGCTAACATATTATCTCAAGATGGCTGGAACCTTGGAGCCAATGGTATAAGGGCTAAAAACGGCCAACAGCTTAGCTTTAATCTGACAGTTTCCAGCTCATCTGACTACGTTCAACTAGCTAAACAGTTAATTAAATATTGGCACAAAATTGGCGTACAAGTTAACTTAATAACTGAGGATCCTAGTGACTTTAATAACGTTCTCGTGAGTCACGATTATGATGCCTTACTCTATGGCATATCGATAGGCGTTGATCCCGATGTCTACGTATATTGGGATAGCTCTCAAGCTCTAGCTAATGCACCGAGCAGATTAAACCTATCCGAATGGAGTAACTCAAAGGCTGATGCTGCACTTGAAGAGGGTAGAGCTAAGCTAGACCCAGTAGTTAGAGCTACAGCCTATCAAGATCTTCTTTCTGCCTGGCAGCAAGACTTGCCGGCACTTGGTCTTTTCCAGCCGAGACTGCTGTATGTAACCTATGGGCCAGTCTTTGGTTTAAATGGTAATACTATTAATAGCAATACGGATAGATATAATAATGTCCAGAACTGGGAAATAGACGAGGCCAAAGTAACCAACTGAGCTTGTTAGAGGATCCGGCCTAGTCTAGAATATCTCATGTTCATGCGGATGTGGCGGAATGGTAGACGCGCTAGCTTCAGGAGCTAGTGGTACCTAGTACCATGGAGGTTCAAATCCTCTCATCCGTACCATTAGCAATTTACTTTTTATAGTTAAAGTATAAAATAAGCTTAGATATGCCAATATATATACCGGACATTCCAGAACCAGTTAGAGGTGAGAAGTTAGCTTGGGGTGGCGTAGGAGTTGAGGCACTGTCATTTGCAGTTAGTGCAATTGGCAACAGATTAAACCAGCCAATGCTATCGGCAGCGGGTAATATCGGTAAGCTAGTTGGTAGTCTGATGATACTTAGCGGTATTTGCCAATCTATAGAAGCCGTGGATCAGCATGATGCCGTCGAGGCAAGTCAGGCCAATATAATACCATTCCCTGACAAAGATAGGCCACCATATCAACAAATCAGCTTTCATAGATAGTAAACTTAAGCTTATTGCACAATAAAGACAAAGACTGTAGAGTAAGGTGTAGATAACAATAAGAGGGTATCAATGACCTATTTATTAATTATAATCGTCCTGATAATACTATTAGGCGCCTTTTATGCTTTTACCAGAATGAAGAAGGGCAAGCAAGGCAACATCAGCGGCAATGGCTCTGAGCCAACTGGCCAATTTGATCCGAGAACAACAATAGCTGGGGGGCCAACATCTGTCGGCTCAGCTGATTCTTCAACTACACCTCCAGACTTATCTTCAGCTTCGTCAACATCAGATAATCCTCTGGACAAAGCAGAGAGTTCGTCGACAAGTGGAACCCCAGATTCATCAACAGCTACAACTAGCACGACAGCCAACGAAGACATGGATACGAGTAGCTCAGAATCAAGTGATGGAACCGCTACACCATCTCCTTCAGAGAAGACCTCGTCTAGCGAGGCTGCAGACTCGTCATTTAATGAACCATCGGCATCGGAATCAGAAGATTCAACTCATCAAGATAACACCACCCCAAACGCTTAAGGGGGGTCATATAAGGGTGCTAGCTGTGGTATCATTTTAACTAGTAGCGGGATTAGATTATAATATGAGCAAAATTGCCCATTATTTACAGGAACATCTAGCTGGAGAAGTTATGACATCAGTTGATGCCAGAAAATACTTTTCTACTGATGCTAGCATTCTAGTATCACCGCCATCGCTAATTGCCTATCCGAGGAATGAAAATGATATTCGCAAAGCAGCTCGTTTTAGCTGGCAACTAGCGGAAAGAGGCCGCATTATATCCCTCACAGCCCGTGGCTCCGGCACAGACTCAACTGGTGGCGCAATAGGTTCAGGTATTGAAGTCGTTTTTCCAGCTCATATGAATCGTATCCTAGAGTTAGATACAAAGTCGGGTGATGTAACTATTGAGCCAGGTATAAACTTTGGTAAGCTGCAGCAAGCGCTGCAAACCCACGGACGTTTTATACCGGCCTTCCCATCTGCTATAGAATATTCGACAGTCGGTGGCGCAGTTGCTAACAATATTGCTGGCGCAAAGTCTTTAAAGTATGGTCCTATTGGCTTCAGTGTTAAACGTCTCAGGGTAGTACTAGCCAATGGCGAAGTCATTGAAACTGAAAGACTTTCAAAGCGTGAACTAAATAAAAAACTTGGGCTAGCAACATTTGAAGGTGAGATCTACCGAGCAGTCGACACGCTGCTTGAAGAAAACCGTGAGCTAGTAGCTTCAATGCAAAGACCGGTTGCCAAAAATAATGCCGGGTATAATCTTTTAGATATTAAAAACAAGGATGGTTCATTTGATCTAAGCCCGCTATTTATTGGCAGCCAGGGAACTCTCGGGATAATAACTGAACTAACTCTATCAGCAGATGGCTATAACCCCGACAGCTCGTTACTAATGGCCGGCTTTGATCAGCTAGCCAATGTCCAAGAGGCAATCAATGCACTAAGATCATCAAAAGAAACGCCTAGCGCGATTGAAATCGTAAACTCTGGCTTAATTGATGCCGTTAACGACCTTAACCCTAACCAGTTAAAGGGTCTATTGCCAACTGATCACCCAGCCTTTCTATTAATTGTTGAGTACGATAGTCCATCGGAACGTGCTAGGAAGAAAAGTAGTCATCATGCTCAAAAGCTGTTAGAAAAACTAGCTACACATATTCAAATTGAAACTGAACCAGAACACCAGCAACGAATCTGGAAAATTAGAGAATCTTCGTCAGTGTATATTGGCCACAGTGACGGCTTTAAGAGAGCTATTCCAATAGTCAATGATTCAAGCGTGCCACCAGAACGCATCGCTGAGTTTATAGACGGCGTTCATCACATCTTTGAGTCATTAGGCATTAAGCCAATTGCTATATGGGGTCATGCTGGCGATGGCATATTACATATGCAGCCTCATCTCAACCTATCTCAGGTTGGTGACCGACAAAAAGCCTTTAGGCTACTAAATGAGTTCTATAAGCTGGTAATCAGCTTAGGCGGTTCAGTATCTGGCGGCAGGGGTGATGGCCGCCTTAAGGCCCCATACCTAGAAATGCAGTACGGCAGTGAAGTCTACGCTTTACTTAAGAGAGTAAAAGGCATCTTTGATCCGTATGGTACTTTAAATCCAGGTGTTAAATTCGGCACATCACTTGATGACATAAAGACGCTTATACGTCCGGACTATACATTCGGTCATTTCTATGATCACCTACCCAGAAGCTAGCCACCCAGTCTATTAATGCAGATAAAGGTGAAGAGCTACAGCCTGAACTAACAATTTGGAGCGTGTCTGAAGAGCCGACATGTAAGTAGCGAGAAGCTACTTGCTTCAGCAATATGCGTGAGTCTATGAAGACATTTTATACTGATCGACAACAGCAATTGAGTTAAGTAGTTAGTTTTAATTGCAATTAACAATTATCTTGCCTGGTGCGCGAGAGAGGACTTGAACCTCCACGCCCTAACGGGCACCAGCACCTCAAGCTGGCCTGTCTACCGATTCCAGCACTCGCGCTAAAAGTATAATAATAATGTTACTTTAGAGCTTTAAGTTAATGCAAACTCAGTTTATATATGCTATTATCTGCGTTAAGTATAATTATACCTGCGGGTGATTAGCTCAGTTGGCTAGAGCATCAGTTTTACACACTGAGGGTCGTAGGTTCGAGTCCTACATCACCCACCAAAACCTTTTTATAGTAACGACGCACGCTCTTAGGAGCCTTTAAAGCCTTTCCCAAGCAGCAATTTGGTTAGCTCTTACTAAGTACTAGCCAACTTACTCTAGATAGCCATAGAAGAGCTCGAAAAGTTAAACGACAAGCCGTAGCTTATATGACCATCAGATAGGTATGGTATCAAATTTAAATTAGCTCTTAATGTTAAAAGTTGAAGATGGCTGCATAAACGAAAAGAAGTTCCTTGCGGAACTCCTTTTCATGTAATAGCGTTTCCGTTATTACATGCCACCTCACGATGGCATCCTTAATGTATCACGTACGAAATCCGCCTGTCAATACTTCTGTTATAACTAATACAACAAATAGATCATGGTGGCGCCTCCCAGACTCGAACTGGGGACACAAGGCTCTTCAAGCCTCTGCTCTACCAACTGAGCTAAAGCGCCAATCCACATATTTTAGAAGAAAACTTAGGCTTTAACAATATTGGCGTATTAAGCTGCTTGCCCATTAAAAATATAAACAGTATAATTTTGCCACTGGTTATCTATCAATATGCGGGCGTAGCTCAGTTGTTTAGAGCGCATCCTTGCCAAGGATGAGGCCAGGGGTTAGAGTCCCCTCACCCGCACCAATTTGCATTTTCAGAGCTATCAAGCTCTTTTTCATTAGCTTCTTGTAAGGCTTTATAGGGGTAAATAACCTCTAATGCCAGCTTCTTATCCATAAGTACCGAGTTAGAATCTAGGATAAATGACAGCTTATTCTTGGTAGGTATATCAGCTTGATTAAATAGTTTATTGGCGCTTTCGCTCAAGTCTAACAGATATGAGATGGTAGTTAAGAATCCAAAGTTAGCATTGTTAGCAAATTTAACAACTCGTGGCCTATACTAAAACTATGAAAACATCTAATGAGCTTCGCTCCAACCCCATATGGAAAGATACATATGAGATTGTAGAGCATATCTACAGTAAAATTGATGACCTAATTACCAACTTTCCCGATGAGCAGTGGAATATCGCAAGTAAACTACGCAACGCAGCAAGCGATAGCCTTTTCTGTGTATCACAGGCAGTGGGTAATGCTCCAGAAATGAGTGAGTATGACTGGAATAATGCTCGTAAAAATATATTTTCGCTACAATCGATGTATATATTCGCAACCAAGCAGAAATTTATAGAACTAGAGCCTGAAATAATCGTAAAGCTTGATAAGCTCTTAAAAGAGATTGAAGTTTATTGGTAAA
>DAHVAE010000026.1 GCA_027314795.1 Candidatus Saccharimonadota bacterium | reverse complement strand
GTCTCCGCGACGGCTAAGCCTGGCCATGGCAGCAGCAATAGTAATGGGGGTTAGTTCCGAATTAAAAACATAAACATCACCGGTTGAGTTGGTAACAACTTTATCTAGGTATTCCTTGCCCTCGTTAGTTAAGCTGTAACTACCATCCTCGTTTTTTATTAATAGTTCTTTAGTAACCTCTTCGGCTGCGGCTTGAACTTTAGGTTCTGTTTTAATTGGCGCTTTGTTGATAATCTCGGCTACGGATGTTGGCTGGCTGCTGGCAGATAGGCTTTTTGAACCTCTTTCTGCCAATGTTTCAGCAACTAATTTCCAGATCTTGTCTGCGACCATGTATGGTTCTTCAGTCGCAAAAACCACCGGTAAACCACGCTGCTTAGCTTCCCAGAGATAGCCGGCGCGGATACGTTCAAGCATTTCAATATCTAAGTTATCGAAACGCTCGCCGTGATGTCTGGCCGTGGTGCGTTCTTTTAGGGTTTGGGCCGAGGCGTCTAAAACAATACAAAGGTCGGGCTCAATGCCGCCGACAGCAAAGCTAATAATGCTATTCATGGTGTTGTAGTCCGTGACGTCTCCGCGACCATAGTATTGGACGGCAAGTGTAGTTAAGTAGTTGCGGTCAACAACACAGATTATGCCTTGTTCAATACTTTGTTTTATGACTTGCAGGCTTTGAGAGCGAGCTGCATTGTATAACAGGACTTCGGTTCTGGTGTTCATGGGGTACCTTGGATCTTGAGTTAGCTGGCGGATAGCCCGAGCTGTTAAGTCCGATTGACTGTCTGGTTCTCTTAATAGCCGATAAGGTAGGTTGGCGGCAGCCAGACGTCTACCAAGCTCTGCAATCTGAGTTGTTTTACCGACACCTTCTGGTCCTTCAATGACAATGTATTTACCTGGTCTGCTCATATTGTGTCCTAATCGTAAGGCAAGCCTTCAATTTTTACCGGCAGTTCACGGCTATCCTTATATGACATCGGTAGCATCTTATCTGGCGCCCAGGTTTTTATAATGGTTTCTAGGTCAGTTCCTTGCTGGTACTTGCCGCTAAAGCCATTGTCTCGTCCTTCACCATAGCTGCCTTCAACGGGACCGGTCTCATGAAAGACCGCTTGGGCTATGCGTTCACCAACTGGAAGCAAGACGCTCTCTCTTTCGTTAAGGTTATATATCTCAAGCGTTAAGCGGTTGATGTAACCCGGGTCAACCCAACCGGCATCAAAGCAGACGGCTACACCATTTCTACCCCAGCTCGATCGAGACTTAAGCTCGTAAGCTCCTGGCGGCACAATGCCAAAAAACTCATGGGTGTGAGTCAGGATTCTCTCTTGCGGTTTCAGGCTAATTACTGGATGGTCGGCCGGGATGTTAGCAACTAGCTGTGACCCATTAAGGGCTGCCCATTCGGAATGGGGCATGGCTTTATATGGACCATCAAAGTATCTTTCAACGTCTTCTCTATCAAACGGGTTATAAAGGTTACGTTCATTGTGTTTTTCGATACGGTAGTAGTAAAAGCCTAAGGTAATATCAAGCGATGCGTGGGCTATATGCTTGGGATTAAAAGGATGACAAATAATGTGGCCACTATCAATAGCTTGTTTGATTTGTGTGTTACTGAATACCGACATACTTTATGTCGTACCTCCAAAATTGCTGAATATATTGTAGTTGAGACACCGTAATTATCAAAGCATAAACATGATGTGTTTTTTTAGGCAAAATGATGAGATTATCTGGATTTAAAAACTGCTTACGTCTCTAGTACAATAGTCTGTATCACATGAATGTTAAAAATACCGACAAACACTTCAGTGAAATATTTGGTCCTCGATTAGTATCCATCGTGGTTCTTTGTCATGGGGCTTTTATAGTTATCCTAAGCGTTGTTGATTTAGTGGTCTTAAGGCACCGGCATATTAACTCGCTGTCCTTATACATATCTCTGTTAGTTGGCTTAACGCTTATTTACTTAAGTTCCATGCTTGGCAGACGTAAGCGTAGTGCCTTTATTGCTACGGCTGTAGCTTATGCCTTTTATTTAGGAGCTAGTCTTGAGGGACTTACAGATATTTTAAGAGCTAGACATCGTTTGTTGGCGGTAGCAATCCTTCGGACTATAGTATTACCATTAGTCATACTGCTTCTATTGTTTATCAACCGACGTAAATTTGTAGTTAGAAGCGATAGCCAGGGTTTCCAGTCAGCTATTTTCTTATCCCTAATAATCTTATTCGTCACGTTTATTTATGGTACGCTCGGGTACCATATATTGGGCAAGGACGGCTTTCATCATCGGCTGTCAATTCCAGCGGCTATGCACTATACGGTTGACCAGTTTAACCTAACAACTAACCAGCCGCTAGTATCCTATACAGATAAAGCTACGTTATTTAGCGATTCGCTGACTTTTGTTACAGTCTTTGCTGTTTTATATGTGCTTATTGCTTTTGTTCAGCCTCTTCGGGCTCGATTTGGTGATCAGCATGTCTCTAGAGAGAAATTTATCGAGCTGCTTAATACCCAACATGATGCCATTAGCGAGGACTTCTTCAAGCTATGGCCGCAAGATAAACAATATTTCTTTGATTCATCCGGCAAAAGCGGTTTAGCTTTTCATGTACATAGAGGAGTGGCATTAGTGTTAGGCGGGCCGGCCGGTAAAAGTGCTCGCTTTAAACAACTACTAAGCGAGTTTCAATATGTTTGTTGGGGTAATGATTGGCGCCCAGCCATTATTCATGCCGACAAATCTCTAAAAGAAATCTACGATGGCTTAGACTTTAGTATGCAAAAGATTGGCGAAGAAGCAGTTGTTGATTTATATACTTTTACTTCTGAAACCATTAAGGACAAGTACTTCAGGAACATCATCTCTCGCTTTAATAAACAAGGTTATACTTTTGAGCTACTTACTCCGCGCCATCATCAGGCAGTACTAGCTAGACTTAAGGAAGTTTCAGATCAGTGGTTATCTAGAGGCAATCATGTGGAAAGGGGCTATGCTATGGGCTACTTTTCTGAACAATATATGTCAATGTGTGAAGTCGCAGTAGCTAGAGACGCAGCTGGGACTATTCAGGCGTTTATTAATTTAGTGCCCGCCGAGTTCGACAAAGAAGAAGCTACCTATGACTTACTTAGATCGTCTAATCATGCACTCGGTAACGTCAATGATTATCTGTTAGTAAACCTCTGTCAAAGCTTGCTGGAGTCTGGATATAAGCGGTTGAATTTAGGTTTTACTCCTTTAGTTGGCTTGGATCGTAGTGAAGATAAGGGGCTGATTAGCAATTTACTTAGCTTTGCTTTTGCTAACGGTGATCGATTTTATTCATTCAGCGGTCTTTACAGGTTTAAAAATAAGTATGAACCAAAGTGGAAGTCTAGGTATGTATTTTACCAAGGTGGGGTTAGAGGCTTCACGAAATGTATGAATGCGCTTATGCGGACGATGAGTACAACCGCCAAGTTTCGTACTCGGGCTAGGCCATGAATGCAACTACAGTTCGGGCTTTAAGACCGTCACTACTGTTGAAAAAAATACTTATATGCCAGCAGCCTTAAAATATTGAGATGCATGCTTGAGGTAAATGTTGCCGCAATTTTAGATAACCAGAATATGCTGCTCCATAACGATAAGTTAGCCTCGAAGATGGTTCAAAACTTTTTGAGATAAAAGTAAAAGCTTACTAAAGTCTACAGCAAGCAGCGTGATTATCTTTTAAATAGAACTAACCATTATCTGGAGTCTTTAGTCTAAACTAGCGAGGTCGACATTTATGGAAGGCCCCATGGTGTTGGTTAAATAAACAGCTTTAAAGTAGTTACTTTTAACTGATGAAGGTTTATTGGCTCTGATGCTGGTAATTATGGCCATAACGTTATCTTTGAGGCCTGTTGTTTCAAAGCTAACTTTGCCGATTGCTAAGTGAACTATACCGGCTGAATCGACACGATATTCAACTCTTCCGCCTTTGGCATCAGTTATTGCTTTTTTAATATCGTTAGTTACCGTACCGCTCTTTGGATTAGGCATTAGACCTTTAGGGCCAAGTACTCTAGCATATTTTCCGAGTTTTGGCATAAAGTTGGGGGTAGCTATCAGTATGTCGAAGTCTATAACCCCTTTATCTATTTGAGCGATTAATTCATCACCACCTGCAAGATCAGCACCAGCCGCCTGGGCTGTTTTGGGGTCGTCTGAAAGAGTGGCAATCCTCAGGGTTTTACCGTTACCTGCAGGTAATACGACTATGTCTCGGATGTTTTGATCGGCTTGCCTTGGATCGACACTTAAATTTATATGTAATTCGACACTGGCATCAAATTTAACCGGTGAAGTAGTTTTAGCTAAGGAGATAGCTTCGTCAAGAGCATATAGTTTATTGGCTTCAAGCTTGGCTGCAGCTTTTTTGTAACCCTTAGATCTTCTCTCGAGTTTTGATCTTATAGGCTTTTGAGCTGGCTTAGCTTGCGCTGTTTTAAGTTCTTCGGTCTTGATTTTCTTGGCGGCTTGGTCTACGGCCCCCTTAATAGCCTTAGCACTTCTTTTGCCGGCTTTAGCTACAGTGTCTTCTATGTTTTCAGATTTTACTTCAGGAGTCTCTTTTGCTGGTTTTTTGTCAGTAGCGGCTTTGATCATCAGGCGAAGGTCTGCCATCTTCATTGACGGTTCGACAACTAGACCTAGCTTCTTGGCGTCATTAATTAGTTGTTGTTTAGATACTGGCATGGCTTATCCTTCGACCTCTACGCCCATACTTCTGGCTGTACCGGCTACTATCTTCTTAACAGCTGCGATATCTTCCGTATTCATGTCTTTAGCTTTAGTTTCTGCAATTTCGGTTAGAGCCTGGTCGGATAATTTCTTAACAATTTTCTCACTATTTGGCCGGCCTGAACCTTTATCTATACCAAGTTTAGCTCGAATTAAATCATCTGTTGGCGCACCAACTACCCTAAAACTCATGGTCCTATCTTCATATATGGCAATGTGAGCTGTTACCAAAGCGCCCTGCATATCTTTAGTGGCGTCGTTAAATGGGTTTACAAAGTCCATCATATTAACACCGTATTGACCTAGTGTACTACCAACTGGCGGCCCGGCGTTAGCTTGGCCGGCTCTGATCTTCATTTTTAAATTAGCTACTACTTTCTTATTTGCCATATCTGTCCTTTAGTCGATTTAATATATCTTAATCTACCTCTTAAGTCTAGACTCTTTTAACCTGCAAGGAATCTAGCTCAACGGGCGTTTCACGGCCGAACATGTTAACGAGTACTTTAAGTTTACCTTTTTGAACGTCGATGTCGTTAATCGAACCGTCGAAGCCTTTAAATGGGCCGTCAATGATATTGACTACTTCACCAAGCTTAAAGTCAATCTTGTGCTTGGGCTGCTCTAAGCCCATTCGCTTTTGAATCTTTTCGATTTCTTCTTGGTCAATTGGAGTTGGGTCACTACCACTACCAACAAAACCAGTCACAGACGGAGTGTTTCTGACGATGAACCAGGCGTCTTCAGATAACTTCATCTGAACTAATACATAGCCCTGGAAAATACGCTTTTCAACCACTCGGCGTTTACCGTTTTTAATCTCAATCATCTTTTCTTTAGGTACTAGTACCTGGAAGATCTTATCTCCCATGTCGAGCGAGTCGGCACGTTGACGAATACTCTCAGAAACCTTTTCTTCATAGCCGCTATAGGTATGAATGGCGTACCATTGTTTAGTGGTGTCATAACGTTTTGTTGCTGGCATACTTTTCTCCTTACTTTAAAAGTAGATGTTTAAATATCTTACCTAGACCCCAGTCAACTAAAGCTACTGAGGCACCGAAGACGATGGCGAAGACTAGGACAGCATAAGTTAATTTTCGACTTTGTTTAAAAGAGGGCCAGGTGACCTTCTTGAGTTCTTCAAAACTAGTCCGTACATATTTTGGAAAAATTATTCGGCCTATTAAAGCTAGGAAGACAAACAAAGGCTTGAGCTGCTTAACCGTTTTAAGTTGATGAAAAGCTTTTGAGATTGGGCTAAAGATGGCTTTAAGGGTGCTACCTGGCCAATTAAGCTTTTGTCTACGCTTTGGCTTTTCAATTTCATCGCTTGCCTTAATAGCTCGTTCCCTAAAAGTCTCAGGGTCTTTTAACCGACGCTTTTTAGGCTGGCTACTGTTTTCTGCCAAAGTATCCTCCCTAAACTTAAAAAAGCCTACATATTTTGTAGGCCAATATGTCAAGTATACCAAGAACCGTGTTTAAGCGTCAACAAGACTAAAATGTTGGTATAGTTAAATTATGTATTGGCTGGTTGCTTCACTTTTTCTGATTGTGATACTTGAGGTTACAGACTGTTATCTGCCAGGTGGTAGCTATAGGAAAATAGTTACATACATCTCAGTTGCATTTATTACCATAGACTCTTTATTGGTTTTTTACTTGCGGCCGTCTGTTTGGGCGCTGCTGCTAATGTACTTTTCAGTATTTAGAGTCTTTAACCTTTTTAAGTTAATAGATGGCCGTAAGCAGCTAGATTATCTAAGGCATTCATTTTTAAGGTCGAGCATTAGCCTGCCTAGCTACCAAGCACTAGTCTTAGCTGCTACTTTCTTAATAAATAAATTTGACATAAGTTACCGGGATAAGTGGGCGCTAGTTATCTCTATAGAGCTAATTGCGCTAATTATTGTAGCTATGTCACTAAGGCGAGGGCTTGTGAAGACTAGGCCTAAACTTAAAGAAGGATTTGTTGAGGATAAAAAGCTGCCGGCGGTAACCGTAGCCATACCAGCTCGTAATGAAACGGTTGATCTCGAAGAATGTTTAGTTAGCTTAGTTGCATCAGACTATCCCAAGCTTGAGATCTTGGTTTTGGATGATTGCTCCCAACTGAAAAGAACACCTGAAATTATCCGTCAATTTGCTCACGATGGCGTACGTTTTTTAGAAGGTACGCCGCCAAGTGGTTCTTGGACGGCTAAGAACTTTGCCTATGAGCAATTAGCAGATGAAGCCAATGGTGAAGTTATTTTGTTTTGTGGAGTTGACGTTCGATTCGATAAACAGACGCTTAGAAAAATGGTTGAACTTAAACTCGTCAAACATAAGACAATGATGAGTTTTATGCCTATTAACACTGAACCAGAACGCCGGTTTCTAGGCTTGTTTATCCAGCCGCTTAGATACCTTTGGGAACTTGGGCTACCAAGGAAAACGTTTAATAGGCCACCAGTATTAAGTACTGGTTGGCTGATTGACCGAAAAGTGCTGAAAGACAATGGTAGCTTCAAGGCCGTAATGAGGGATATTACTCCTGAAAGGTACTTTGCCCGTCAAACTGCCCAAAAGCATGATGGCTATAGTTTTATTTGTTTAGGTCGAGAGTTTGGCTTTAGTTCAACTAAAACCTATTCAGCGCAGTTTGAGACTGCTGTACGAACACGTTACCCATTATTAAAACAACGGCTAGAAAATGTCAGCATCTTAAACATTGCCGAGCTGGTCGTTTTTATAGCCCCTATTGGTCTGTTTTTATATGAACTGATAACGATGGAATGGTTACTTATGGCAGTCAGTCTAGTTAATATACTTATAGCTAGTTATGTATTTTATAAAATAACTAAATTAACATATGGTCATAGCGTCTGGCTTAGCTTATTTATCTACCCGTTAATCTTTGCCTGCGACGTTTGGCTACTGCGTTATTCAATGTGGAAGTACGAGTTTAGCGAGGTAATCTGGAAAGGTCGAAATGTCTGTATTCCTGTTATGGGCGTCGTTGCGCCTAGCCGCCAAAACAACTCCCTATAACGGCTTTTATACTAGCGTTGTTGGTCAATTTCTAGCATAGCTATTCTGTCTTCAAATTCCCAGCCGGTTGTCACATAACCAAGCCCGGGATCCCTTACGGCTCTGAAATCGGGCTCAAGTGATCTTTCTTGGCCATTAGCGGGGATAGAGTCATAGACAACTGCGGTTTTTAATGACAGCGGACCGAGTGCCTCTATCTTGCGTTTAGCATAATTAAGAGTGTCGCCGCTCCAGCAGGCTATGTCGACAATTGCAATATGCTTACCGACTATGTTCTTTTTGGAAGGTAGTTGCCCGTCGCTAAAACGACTTTTAAGACTTGTTCTTGCTTCTTCGTGGAGCCTTTCGATGCCGACGTGGAGATAGTTTGAATTGGAGATCCCCATAGTCTTTAGCATGATTCTGATGATGTTCGAGGCCGATCCGGCTACAAAAGCTAGAGTAGGTGCTTCTAGGCCACTCTCGGCATACTCTTTGCTGATAATACTTGCAAGAACTATTGTTTGTTTGTTGATTTCACTAATCGGTACGACTACACCGCTACCCCTCAAGTGGAACCGATCTCCGTTAACTCTCGGCACCAGTAAATAGTACCACAACAAATCAAGTTAAGCGGTAACAAGCTATTTAAGATCGGGGATAATAATTGTAAAGGTCGAGCCTTTATTTAAGTCACTCTTCAAAGATATATTGGCGTGGATTAATTTAGTTAGTTTCATTGTTACATAAAGGCCAAGACCGGTGCCCTTGCTTTGACGAGTGCGGTAGTCTTCACTTCTAAAGAATTTGTCAAAGACTCGTTCTTGGTCGCCTTTACTAATACCAATACCAGTGTCTGAAACCGTAAAGCGGACTGCCTTGTCCTCTGATTTAGCGCTAACTGTGATAGAGCCCTCGGTAGTATATTTTATGGCGTTAGTTATAAAGTTCTGGAGGATTTCTTTAACGTAAAGTTTTGAAGATTTTAGCACTTCAAGATGAGGATCTAAATCAACTTTAAGCTGGAGTTTTTTGGCCTTACATTCAGGTAGGTAGTTATTAGCTAGCTCATTAACTAGGTCAACAACATTAATAGGTTCTACCTCGACTGTTAAAGTGCCTCTTTCGGCTCTTGATAGGGTTGAGAGATCGTTGATCATATCGGCAAGAAATAAGACTTGAGAGTGGGCTTCTTTTAGAGCTTGTTTAATTTGGCTTAAGTCTGAAGTCTTTTCAACCAAAAATTCAGCGTTGCCAATATTACCTTCGGTAATAGCAATTGGCGTACGAAGTTCGTGGCTAACTACGCTAATAAATTCATCGCGTTCTTCTTCTAGCGACTTTTCTCTAGTGATATCCCTAAGTAACAGTACAAAACCTTTGGCGCCCTCTTGGCCATAACCCAATCTAACGGGAGCAATACTGGTGTAGAGGTTAATCATACTGTCATCGGCATATCTAAGCTTGTAGTCTCGACTATAGATTGGAAGCTTGACGTTGCTTACAACCTGAGTTATATCGACTGGCTTATTGTTGGCGTCTACTGGCTTGAAGACTTTATCTAATCTAGAGCCAACTTTAATAGTGTTGACATCAAGGATGTTTAAGGCCGCTGCGTTATAGGTAACTATCTTTATCTTGTCGTCGACCGTAATAACGGCATCAGACATTGAGTTAATAAGAGCCTTGAGTCGTTGGTCAAGTTTCTCTTCGGCAGAGGGTGTATTTAGAGGTACTGGAGTTGTTGGCATATAAGCTTAATTGTAATCAACTTTGGCGTTAAACCAAAGTTGAGTAGGTCCTTAAT
>DAHVAE010000025.1 GCA_027314795.1 Candidatus Saccharimonadota bacterium | reverse complement strand
TAACTTCACGAGCAGTTTTAAGACTTTCTTCTTCATGTTTGGGATTAGCGCGTTTCATTTTAAAGTCGGCTACATCATGAAGCAAAGCTGCAACTTGTGAAAGCTCAACGTCTGCGCCTTTAAGCTTGGCTATCTTTTTGGCGTTTCGAGCCACAATAACGACGTGGTTAGGATAAAGCCAGTCTGCCCAGTCTTCTCTGCCGTCCAATTTATCGTTATAAAGCTTTTCTACTTGTTTACTTAAATCATCAAGTCGGGACATCGACAATCCTTAGGAGTTACTGTGGTTATATATTACCAAATTGGAGGGCCATCGTAGACTTTACTGCGACAAAAATACAAGGGAGTTGCGGTTTGTTTATCGTAGCTTTTAGCTAAGAGTCTATTCCGAAATAACTCAATACATCATCCCAAGTTTTGCAGCGAGTTACTCCATCAACGATTTCTTCATTACGATTCCATGCATAATCACCGAATAAGATTGCTTTAATTCCACCCTGAACAGCGACGTTACAATGTCTTGCTAAATCATCTATTAAACAGCTTGCTCCTATTTGTCTACAAATATCAGCTTTTGTAATTGTATTGCTTGGCTCCCATATAGGCACAAAGTGGGTGTCCTTGAATAATCCTGCAAAGTGTTTGTTAACCCAATCGATAGTCGTATCCACAAGGTGTAAGCTTCGCGCCGTAACTATATATAAGTCATGGCCATCACTAAGTTTCTGAAGAGCAGTTTTAGCTTCTTCCTTAACTTCGAAAGCAGCTACAGTTTCCGGAATGTGGAATTCAGTTGCGCGTCTTTCAAGTTCATCGTGCTCAACTCCCCAAAGGTCAGCCCAATGGTCACTGTAATCTTCAACTCCTAAGCTAGTTCCATAATTTGCATTACTAAACTCAACAAAGGACTCCACATGCGCTGCCAATACGTCATCTAAATCAATCGCTACAGATTCCTTCTTCATAACAGAGAGGGATTATAGCATACACCATCAAGGACTCGAACTTTTTATCAGATACGAATGAAGCTCTAAGAACAACATTTACAACTTAGGGACTAATTCTCATCTGTTAGCAACTTTTGGAGGGCCGTGTGGGACTCGAACCCACGACAAGAGGCTTAAGAGGCCCCTGCTCTACCAACTGAGCTAACGGCCCTTGTCTCGATAAACTCTAACAAAAATGTAGAGTATTTACCAGATTATCTTATCTTAAATTTATTAACTAAGTTTGGTAAGCAATTATAGTTATAATCTAGGCTGGTTGTATACTGGCTTAGCCAAACTGGGCTACCATTATATGATTTAAGGCAATAAGAAAGTGCAGTTTTTTTACTTTGTGAACCGGAGGCTACCCATGTTGGCAGATTGACCTTCCAGCCCCCCGTAATAACTTGCCATTGCTGAGGAAATGAATAGACTCCTATAGTTGGTCTTATTTCATTATTTTTTAATCCGTAGATCATGCCAATAAGAGCATAGATGTTTTGGTTATAATTAGTCGTCCAGCTATTATCAGTTTCAACATCCAACCACCAAACAAAGCTATGTGCCGCTTGGGTGTTAGCATACTTTATGGAATAAAGCGCTGCATTATAACCGTAGTTATATGCCAAACAGTCTAGATTTACAGGCCGACAGTTCAGCGGTGAATGTACATACCTTAATCCATAGCTTTTACCCGGGTAGCCTGTATTTAAGTAAAGAGCGTATTGATTGTGAAATAAAAGAGTCTGATCGTTTAAACATGGATTAGCTCTAAAACTCAAGCCACCGTTTACGCCAACAATTCCAAGAGCTGTTACGTTTAAATGCTTTTCCTTGCAATTAGGCCAGGATATATCTGTTACTGTTTGGTTATCTGCGTAGACACTCGGAGAAATAAACAAAGAGCAAATAACAAAGCTAACTAAAAACAACCAAGCCCTTTTAACCATCATAAGCCAATCATATCTCCTTTAACTTCATGCTGTCTAGGATTTAAGATACAATAATCTAACATGAAAATGTTATCCGGCAGTGAACTTGCCAGTTTTATTAAGGAACGCCAGGTTAGAGAAGTTAGGTCATTGGTTTCAACTACTAAGAAACGACCCAAACTAGCCATTATCGTCACTGTTGATAATCCGGTAATAAATGTCTACATCAAACTAAAAAGACAATACGGCTTAGACATTGGTATTGATGTCGATGTTTATAATCTTAAACAAAATGAGGTTATATCTAAACTTGAAGATTTAAATAAGGACAGCAGCGTCGATGGCATAATTATTCAACTGCCCATTGAAGATCCAAGTAAGACTGATGAACTAGTCAACAAAGTAAATCCGGCTAAAGATGTCGATGCTCTTGGCGTCAACTCTAAGTTTGAACCAGCAACACCCATGGCCATTATGTGGTTACTAGCTGGTTATAACATTGATCTATTGGGTAAAGAAGTGCTTTTGATAGGCAAGGGTAAATTGGTTGGTAAACCGCTTGAGCGAATACTAAAAAGTAGTGATATTAACGTCAAAGTCGCCAACCGGACAACAACCGACCTAGCTGAAGTAACTACTAAAGCTGACGTCATTATTACGGCTACCGGTAGCCCAGCCATACTTTATCCAGATATGATCAAAAAAGGTGCTGTCGTTGTTGATGCAGGTGTTGCCAGTGAAGACGGTAAGACCGTTGGTGATGTCGACGGCTCAGTCTACATGCGTGATGATTTAACAATCACACCTAAAAAAGGCGGCGTGGGACCACTGACTGTCTGTGCCTTATTTGAAAACGTAATCATTGCGGCAAGAAGAATGGCTAAGCATTATTAATAACGCATCAACACGGTTAGTTATATTCAGATTTTTGTATATTTTGAAATAAAGTTATTGAATATTTTCTGGATATCTTTAGGCATACTGCTATCACTTACTTTTCGGTAATCATAATCTTCAGGCAAGTCAAACTTATACTTACTTGCAAGCTCTGGGTAAATCTTTGAGCACATCCTCATAGCCGATCTAGCTTCTTTTATCTCACCAACACAATCCATTGGCTTTGTGCCTTCAATACCAAGCAGTTGCCTGTAGGTCTGTTCAAGGTCTGGCTCAAGCAGTAGTAGCTTGCCTTTCCATAAATCTCTTAATTTGCCTTGATCAATAAAGGGAGTGAGTATCATAAAAACGAAGGCGCACTTTGGACACGCACCACACCAATACATATGACGAGAATTAAGCGTATATGCCCGATTACAGGAGCTAAAGGCACCGCTATATTTATCAAAACCAAGTTTAGAAAATATCTCAGCGACAAAGAGTTCAGATAACGGCCTAATAAATGAATAGTATCTTAAGGTATTGCCGTAACTAACTTTAAGGAGTTTTTGAAAGTCTTTTTCGAACTCTAGACTTTTAGAATACTGATGGTTAATATCTACTCCCTGGATATGTAAATTGGGCTCGCTTGCAGTTTGTTCGTTAGCGACGACCACATCACGTCGGCCGGTTAAAATAGCTACCACTACGCCAACACAGGCAATGATTGCAGATATAGGTATATGTCCGTTAAATACGCCTGTCTTATTTAGTTCAAGCAGCTTAGGGTCAATTGTTCGATCGACATAAGCATGTCTAGTCTCTAGTCTATTAACCAGTGGCTCCAATTGCTGCCGGTGGTTTAAGCTCCAGGTCATAAAGTCTACGCCTTGTTCTTTTAAAGCTTCAGCGACTACTAACGAATCTTTACCACCACCTATGCCAACTAATAATCCCTCGTGTTTGCCACTTTTTAGCCTTTTTTTATGCCTGACATTAGACTTAAACTCTATCTTAGTATTTGGGTCAAGGCCGTTAACATACCAAAATTCACCTAAGCCCTTTTCATAAGTCTTGGCATAAAACTTAGCCTCATTCTTAGATAAACTGCCTTTAGATACACTCACAAGATCTGAGGTGTAAGCTTTAAAGTAAGACACACCGGCCATAAACAGCAGATGCTCTAAAGCTCTATTCAGCTGTTTATCGTTATAATCCACGAAATCAAAATCAAAATAATAGATCTCAGTAAACTCCAGCCCATTAGAAAAACCATACTTAAGCTCTAGGGTCTTTAGATCTTGATCAAAGACGTAGTATTTAAACACAAACGAATCTGGCCTATTCATAAGCTGTTAACCGCCTCATTAAACTTTTGACCACGATCTTCAAAGTTCTTAAACATATCAAAACTTGGAAAACCAGGGGAGAGAACAACAGAGTCTCCTTTATGGGCAAGTTGAGTTGTCCTACCTACAATATCTTTCATACGCTTAGAATTAATAACCTCGACATTATTAAAACTCGCTCTATCCAGATCTGTTTTTATTCTCTCGGCTGCTTCGCCAATAACTAGTATTTTTCTAATGTCCTCCATATGGTTTTTAAAAGCCGAAACTAAACCATCTAAGTTTATGCCTCTATCTTTGCCACCAACTATGAGGACTTTTGGAGTGGTTATAGCTTCAACTGCGGCAACTGTGGCTGTTGGCGCGCTAGCAAACGAATCGTTATAGTACTTAACCCCATTAACTTCTCTAATAAACTCTAAGCGGTAGGGCAGCCCGCTAAAATCTCTAAGTACACTAGAAATTGCTTCAACATCTTGGTTTATCTGCCAAACGACTGTTACGGCTGCGCAAACATTTTGCCAGTTATGTTGACCTAGTAGCTTGAGCTCACCCAGCCTAATAACTGGTATGCCATCAATAGCTATATGACTGCCAGCAACCATTGCACCTGGCGGCTCATAGTATGGGATCATCTTACCAGGGGAGGTTGAAGCAATCCGTTTAGAATTAATATTAGGACCATAGTAGATCGCTATATCCTCATTGCCTTGATGCCTAAATAGCTCTGTTTTGGAGTTATAGTACTCGTCAACATCACGGTGCCAATCTAAATGCTCAGGCTCAATAATTAAACAAACTGCAATCTTTGGTGAAGTTTTAAGGTCAATTAGCTGGAAGTTGGCTAGTTCAAGTACAACCCAGTCTTCTTCTTTAATATCTTCTCTTAGTAAATCCAACGGCGGTATGCCGATATTACCGCCTAAATGGACTCTAGCGCCACTAGCCTCAAGTATCTTAGCAATTAAAGTACAGGTTGTCCCCTTACCTTTTGTACCGGTAACACCAATAATGTTTTTAGTCGGACACTGTTTAAAGAACTCATTCGAGTTAGTTGTTACCTTTTTAAGGATCTCAGGACCATTGGCATCTGTTATGTCCTTAGGATGTACTCCTGGACCTCGAAATATTAAATCAAAACGATCAAGCCGAGACAGATATAGACTGCCAAACTCAGTATCTACATCTTCAGGCAGATCGTTAATAATGCTCTGATCACAGATAGTTATCTGGTTTTCGTTATTTTTATAGTATTCGTATACAGACTGGCCTTGCAGGCCATAGCCTAAGATTGCTATTTTCACTTATTGTATTATGCCAGTTTCTGGCCGTCTAATCTATAACTTACTTTTAAAGTAACTTCTTAACAATATCTGCTACTTGCCTTGGAGTCATGTCAGCCTTAAGTATCACGCCGCTAACCCCTAGTTTCTTAACAGTATCTGGTATTTCTTGTTCGCCCATATTGGTTAGGATAATAACCTTGATGTTTTTACCCCATGAAGTAGCTCTAAGCTTTTCTAGCATTTGGTCACCAGTCATCTCTGGCATCATTAGATCAAGCAAAATAATATCTGGCTTCATCTTCTGAGCTAGTTCTAGCCCGATCTTACCGTTTTCAGCTGTTTCTACCTGATAGTCTTCAGCCTCAAACTTAAATCTGTACATCTGGCTAATAGCTTGGTCATCCTCGATAATCGCAATTTTGGCCATAAACTAATCCTACTTTAAGTAAATGCCTTTTACAATTTCTTCGTGTTTCTTTGCAGGCTTAAACTATATTACTTCATAGTGAATTTGTCTCCAACCCAGACCAATATATAAGACCCACTTGGTTACATCTAAGGTATAGACCAGAAGTATCATCTGGCCTTTTTAAGATGTCAAACCCATCAAAACAACCTACAAAGCCTTACATTATTTGTATATCTACCATTATCGTCTAGACAATCAACATTATGCCTAATACATACATTATGGCCATCGCTGTTAAAACATAAATCTCATTAAGCCCGACTATTACGGCACCTTGATTTACTAAACATTCATATTGCTTGTTAAGATTATTAAGTAGCCAAGTTTGGTATTCATAATCTACTTCTGAGCTGCTCTCACGTTTAATGCTGCTTATTAAATCTTGGCAATCAAGGCTAATATTACAAAAAATCAATACGAACTATCTGAGATTGATCTAGTTACTCACGCATTGAAAGTAACTCCTTATTTAAAACTTAAATGTTACCTAATTCCTTAAATGAGCTTCTCCTCGTATTAAAAAAGCCCCGCGGTTGAGGGCTTCTTTTTCAATTAATTAAAACCCTTAACCGTCTAAGGCTGAATCCTTTTTGATGTCGTTGAGCAGCATAAAGTCATGATTAATACTAACTATGTAGTATTATACATTGAGACGTGATGGATGGATCTTGAATTTAAATCCAAATACCAACTTTATTGCGTCTTAGTTATATAAAATTAAGGTAGGTTATCAATAACTACATCGCCAGTAGGTTGCTAAAAGCACAATTCATCAAAACTAGGGGTTGCTACTGTTCCTATGTAGACATGAAACTCACCAGGGCATATAGAATGACTTTCTGCACCCAAGCTCTCTAGTTGAGTGCTAGCACTGGTAGAAATTGGGGCTTCTACTGCTACAGGACTTTCATTATGATTGATTATCTCAACTGACCCAGCTGATAAGCCTGCTACTATCAATAATGATCCAACAGATCTCGCTATAGGCTTTAAGACGTTATTACCAAATAAAGTTTCTTTCATAGATATAAATGATAGTATATTTATAAATATTTGTCAAATTTTAATCCAGACATAGCTGCACTAAGCCAAAACTTTTTTAGCAATATCTACAACTTGTTGAGGAGTATAGTGAGCTTTAACTATATACCTATCAACATTTAAAAGCCTTAGTTTAGATGGTGCTTCATCCTTGGATATGTTAGTTAGTATAATAACTCTAATATCTTTAGCCCAATCAAACTGACGAAGTTCTTCAAGCATATCCTCACCGTTCTTATGGGGCATTAGTAGATCGAGTAAGATTAAATCTGGTTTAAATTCTTTAACTAACTCTAGACCTATATCTCCGTCTTCAGCTGATCTAACCTCAAATCCCTCTTTTTTTAGCTTAAACTCATAGAGTTCTTTAATAGGAACATCGTCCTCGATAACTGCTACTTTAAGTTTGCTTTTCATCCGATACCTTTTATGCTTGACTTATTAAGCATTTAATAGTATTATTCACTTTGTATTTTAGTACATTACAAGAATAAAAGCATCCGTTTTTTGTAGGACATAACTGCAGACGGGTGCTTTTTTCATTTGATAACTAAAATACGAGATCTAAATTGCTATTATGACTACAACACAAGAAAGTTATATACCTAATACAACTGAAGATAAGCTAGTTGGCTTACTTACAGAACTTAAAGTATTAGAAGTTCAAAAGACTTATCCAGAAGATTTTGTTTCGGAAGAAGCTATTTCTAATCAACAAGTTGACTTTTTAAGTGGGCTAGGAGAAAGAAAGCTAAGGGGCATTGCTAGCCATGTATTAAAAAGTCGCATGGATACTGCAAGAGACGAAATACAGCAAACAGAGGTTGATTCACCTGAAGAAGCAGAATGTGCTAGTCGTCTAAATGTACTTTTGGGTATAGAAGAAGTACTAGATACCCCATCTACCGCAAAGAAAGTCGGCGCCGTTGCATTAGCTAAAAGTTTTGGACGTAATACCAGAAGCTTGTGGCGGGCTGGCATGGAGGACCTTGAAGGAACTAGTAAAGTAAAGAAAATAGCTGCCGTTGCTACGGTTGGCACATCTGCTGTAGCCCTAGCTGCTGACATACCACTACATGAAACTTACATAGCCCAGGTAGGTACTCGAGTCTATACGCATACACATGGAAGTACAATGGCCACTGGTCTTGCAAATGGTGCTGCATCCCTGGGTGTAGAAGGTGTTATATCTACTGGTTTTGTATATGCACTTAGTCAAATGCCAAAGTTTACTGACTCCTTATATAAGATGATTGTTCGAAAAGACAGGGGCGAGAAGCTCCAAGGAGTCGTTAGTAAAGGGTCATACGCCTTCTTTTATGGCTCAGGTGCATTGGTTTTTAGAAACAACAAGGAGAGAGCTACTAAAAGCGCAGCTAAAGATGCTATTGCTGCAACAGGTGCTGTCGCATTTCTTGGCGCCATAAATACCGGTATAGCTAGTGGCGCAGCACAGATACTTAACTTTGGTATTGAACATCCATTTCTATATGGTTACACGAATGACCTTGTCGATGTAATTAAAAGCCCAGTAACTTGGCTTGCATTAATAGCGGGCAGAATAGGCTACAAACAATTAACGAATCGAAAAAAGCTTCTTAAGGATTTTGACAGCTTGTCTATACCAAAGAAAGCCGGAACTAAAACACAGGATTTGGTAACTGATACCGAAGTATTAGAGCTACAACCACAGCCAAGGATTCAAGAGGTATATGATGTACAATAACTATTCATTGCTTACTAAAATAAAACCTAGGAAAGGTTTAAAGTGAAAATACAAATATCCTCAGGTCTGGGTACGGGTCCTACTAAGCTTGCAGCCTTCGATTCATCTCTAAACGCTGCAGGTGTAGCGAATTTTAACTTACTTAAACTCAGTTCTGTTATTCCTCCGAAGTCTGAAATTGTAATACGCAAAGACGGTGAGCCAAGTAAAGTACCGGGTAACTGGGGAGACAAGCTTTATGTGGTTATGGCTGAAACACGTGTAGATACTCCTAATGTTGAAGCATGGGCAGGAATAGGCTGGGTGCAGGATAAGAAGACTAGAAGAGGCCTGTTTGTTGAACATGAAGGTAACAGCGAAGAAGCGGTAAGGCGAGACATTAAACAGAGCCTTGAAGCCTTAATGGCCACAAGGAATGTAGATTTTGGTAACATCAACATGCACGTAGTTGGTCTTGTATGCACCCATTATCCGGTATGTGCGCTTGTTGTGGCTGTATATAAATCAAGCGACTGGGAATAAAACTGTAAATTTTAATATGAGTACCGAGAAATATTCGTCTACTCCAGAAAGCAATGAGAACTTAATACTTGAGGCTCTAGCCCCAGTTACTATTATTAATGCAGATATTCCAGCTGTTAAAGGCTCTAGCCCCAATGATGAGAGTAGGCCGCAATTAAAAAAAATTGCTTTTGCAGGGCAAAGAGCCTTAGAAACGATAATTATGCACGCAGAAGCCAAGCCTTTTATTAATGAGCCATTACGTTACGGAATTGCAGCCACAATCTTAGCGAAAACGAAAAATCCAGATTTAGCTACAGCCTATTTTGCTGCTTCATCTGGACTACTTGAAGGAGGTGCTGCCGTTGCTTCTGCCGATGTCTTAACTAATAATTCAGATGCTAAACTCATTCATTTTTTAAGGGCTGGACTAAACCAGAAAAAAGTCAAGAGAATATTATATACGAACGAAGGACGTTTACCCTTATCTGTACAATCAGTAGTCGGTTTATATGCCGGTACATCAATATTGATGACTGCAAAAGAAATGGAACAAGATTCTGGTATGAGGAAAACAAGAGCCAACAGACTAAGATATGGTC
>DAHVAE010000024.1 GCA_027314795.1 Candidatus Saccharimonadota bacterium | reverse complement strand
TTCGATAAAGCCACCTTGTTTATGCAGGTTTTCGGCTATTTCTTTAGAGTTAAACGTGATAGATGTATAAAAGAAAGTGAAGACAAATACTAACAAGAAGTAAGTTACTGGGTAGATATAGGCTATCCAGCCTTCAGTTTTAAACGTAGTTGTTGATGGAGTTTGGAACCAGTTAACTAGGTCGGCGCCAATTTTAGCCCAGTGACCACTATGGATCCCTTCTACTAGCTGGCCGCCAAAGCTTGGTACGCTTAAGAAGGCTACCGCAAAGATTATGGGTATAACACCAGCTGTGATCAGTTTGACAGGCAGCGTTGTGGTGACGCCGCCGTACGCCCGGTTACCTTGAACTCGTTTAGCATAATTAACAGTTAAGTTACGCGCAGCTTCGTTAAGCATAACTACTAGCCAGGTTATAATTATGATGGAAGCTACAATTATTAAAGTGTAGATTAATGCCTCTTTATTAAAAGCGATGCTGTGACCAAAGACTTTCCAGTGTGGTTTACCGTCTATTACTGAGCTGACTATACTTTGAATGTTGGAAGGTAGGCGACTAACAATACCGACAGTAATAATTAGTGAAATACCATTACCCAGACTTTGTTCAGTGATTAGTTCTCCCAACCACATTAGTAGCATAGAACCACCAGTTAAGGCTGCAGACATCAGAATCCACTGACTTAACGGTGTATGCCCGGTAATACCACCGCTAGTTCCGCCAAGGCTTTGTGCAGCTTGTCTAATTAAAAATATTGATCCAATTGACTGGATAATAGCCAGTGGAAAGGTTAAGACTCTGGTGTATTGGTTTATTTTCTTTTGTCCGAATTCACCTTCTTTATGCAAGGCTTCAAGTTTGGGGATGGCTTTAGTTAAAAGCTGCATGATAATAGAAGCGTTAATAAATGGGCCTAAGCCAGCAATCATTATCGAGAAGTTAGCTAATGCACCACCAGATAATACATTAATAAAGCTTAGTAGTTGAGGACTACTTTTCGAGTTAAATAGATTCTGTAATATCTGGTGGAAAGTCGATGCATTAGCAATGGGTACTGGCAGTTGAGCTAGCACTCTAAAGATAAGAAGTATGCCAAGTACCGCTATTATGCGGTTACGCATGTCTTTGTGGCTAAGTGATCGCCAAATTATTTTCCAGTTCATTAATTTCTTATTTTTACCCCAATAACTTCCCTCAAGCTTTATTTAGTCTAACAGATTTAGCTTTGACTGTCAGAGGGCTTTTTAGGACGTTTTAAGCGTTCAACCTTTTCATAGCTACCACCTGCTTTAGATAATAGCTCAATAGCTTTTTGACTAGCCTCGGGTAGTTTTACGGTTTTAGCAACTTTTAACTCACCGTTAGAGAGTAGCTTCACCCTGACAAATTGGTTGGTTATTAACTGATTCTCAGCTAAGACGCTGGCATCGATAATTTTTGACTTGATTAGCTGCAGCTGGCCTAAAGTAACGACCTCTGCCTTAGTCCTATATGACCTAAAGCCCGGTAACTTTGGTAGTTGCTGCATTAATGGATTTTGCCCGCCACTAAAACCTGGGCGCTTTGAAGAACCTGTGCGGGATTTTTGTCCTTTAGTACCTCTGCCGGCTGTTTTACCTTGGCCCGCGGAAATACCTCGACCAAGTCGTTTAGCAGGTTTCTTTTTGGTGGTAGTTAGTTGATGATACTTCATGGTTTAGTCACCTTAGCCTTGGCTTTAGTACCCTCTTTCTTGGGTTGTCTGGTTATCCACTTATTTGCGGGTTCTAGTAGTTCCAAGGCGTGAATTGTAGCGTAAGCAATGTTAGTTTTATTAGACGAGCCAAAGGACTTCGATAAGGCATTAGATACACCGGCTACTTCAAGTACGGTCCTGATAACGCCACCGGCTATAATACCCGTACCAGGACTGGCTGGCTTAAGTAAGATCTTGGCGCCACTAACTTTAGCTTCTACTTCGTGAGGTAGCGTGCCTTTATATAGGTTTACGGTAATAAAGTGCTTCTTTGCTACCTCTGTAGCTTTAGTTACGGCAGCCGTTACGTCTGCACCTTTAGCACTACCAACGCCAACTTTGTTTTTACGGTCACCTACAACCACTAAAGCTCTAAATCTAAACCTGCGGCCACCCTTAACAACTCTGGCTACGCGGTCAACTTGAACGGTCCGCTCATCGTATTGCTTTTCTTCAGGCGTCTCTCTAGCTATTCTTTTATGAAAAGGTTTTTTTGCATGGTTCTCTGCCATTTATATCTCCAATCCTGCGTTTCTTGCGGCCTCTGCTAGTGCGGCAACTCGACCATGATAAAGCTTACTGCCTCTATCAAAAACTACATGGTTATATTTCTTAGCCTTAGCTTTTTTAGCGATATCTTCGCCAATCCATATGGCGCGCTCGGTCATATTTTTTGACAGATCTCTTTTGCCGATAGTCGTTGAATAAACTAGTGTTAAGTGCTTATCGTCATCAACTAATTGAGCAGTAATATGTTTATGACTAAGATGAACACTTAGTCGTGGTCGGTCTTGGCTGCCTTTAACTATCGACCTAACTCGCAATTTACGTCTGTTGCGATTAGCTAATTTGTGTGAAAGTGTATCACTCATTTACTTTTCCTTACCACTTTTACCGCTTTTACGGATAATACGTTCGTTTTCATACTTAATACCTTTACCTTTATATGGCTCTGGCTTCTTGATTGCTCTAATCTCGGCGGCAACTTGGCCAACTTGTTGTTTATCTATACCGCTGATGGTGATAATGTTCTGTTCAATAACCACGTTAACACCTGTCGGGATATTATATGTAACGTCGTGCGATAAGCCAACGCTTAATTTAAGGACTTGGCCTTGAAGGTTGACCCGATAGCCGACACCGTTTACCTCAAGTTTTTTAGTGAATCCTTCAGATACACCGACTATAAGGTTATTAAGCAGGCTCCGCATTAGTCCATGTCCTGACTTTAAGAGGCGGTCGTCACTGTCTCTCTCGATAATTAGGTTATCATTGTCTTGTTTGACTTTAATTCCTGGCAAGGTGAATTGGTTCAAACTGCCTTTCGGTCCATTAACGGTGATGGTGTCTTGACCTACTTCAACAGTCACGCCCGTTGGAATTTTTACCGGTAATTTACCAATTCGACTCATATTTAATACACCTGACAAATTAATTCGCCACCAACATGTTCGCTTAAAGCTTGGTCGCCAGACAGAACACCCTTTGAGGTAGAAAGAATTACCATGCCACGGCCTTGTTTGACGACGGGTATCTCTTTGACATTAACGTAAGTCCGCCTGCCTGGTTTGGACAACTTAGTGATTTCCGTAATCCTTGCGTTATCGTGATCTTGATTAAGGGTAAGTACTAATTGCTTTAGGGTTTTATCGCCTTCAACTCGAACTCCGTCTATGAAGTTGTTTTCAACCAATAGTTTAGCCACAGCCTCTTTAATGTGGCTGTGCGGTAAGCTAATCTCTGCCCTATTGGCGGCAATGGCGTTACGGATACGCGTTAACATATCTGCTATTGGATCGGTTGAAGTAGTGCTCATATATTCTCCTTAATTACCAACTAGATTTAGTTATGCCTGGTATTTCACCTTTTGAGGCGTGTTCACGAAAAGATATTCGGCTTAAGCCAAATTGGCGCATGTAAGCTCTTGGTCGGCCGGTTTCAACACAGCGGTTTGTTAGCCTGGTACGAGATGAGTTTCGAGGTAGTTTAGCTAAACCTTCAAGGTCACCCATGGCCTTAAGCTCAGCCCGCTTAGCCGCATATTTGGTAATCATAGCTTTTCGTTTTTCGTCTCTGGCAATAATAGATTTCTTAGCCATATTAACTCCCTCCTTTTTCAAAAGGTATGCCAAACTTCTCTAAGAGTGCTTTAGCATGTTCCTTACCCTTTGCTTTAATTACAAGTACAACCTCAATGCCGTGAGCTGTTGTAGTTTCTTCAAAAGATAATTCTGGAAAAACAGACTGTTCAGATATACCAATTGAGTAGTTGCCTTGATTATCAAACGACTTAAGGCTAACTCCATGAAAATCTCTTAGTCTTGGGAGTACTAAGTTAACTAACCTGTCTAGAAACTCGTACATGCGATCTCCCCGAAGTGTGACCTTTAAGCCAATTTTATTACCCTCTCGAAGCTTAAATGAGGCGATAGACTTTTTGGCAGTCGTTTCAATTGGTTGTTGACCGGTAATCTTCCTAAGAGTGTTAGTGGCTACTTCCATAACTTTCTTATCGTCTTTAGCTCGACCTAGGCCGACATTTAAGACAATTTTAGATAGCCTTGGTACTTGCCATGGGTTTTTTAACTTAAGTTCATTTTGCAGCTCAGAGACAATCTCAGTTTGGTAGCGGGCTTTTAAGCGCGGCACGGTTACTGTCTTTATTGCTGGTTTCGCAGCAGCAGCCATTACTTAGTCTCCTTGACGTCTTTAATAACTTTGCCAGAGCGGGTATATAGACGGCTTTTAACACCTTTTACGTCCAGCTTATAGCTAATTCTACTAGCTTTCTTAAGTGTCGGCTCATAGATTGCAACTTTAGAGACCCAGATGGGCTTAGTAACTTCTTTAATCGAACCTATTCGGTTTTCTCTGGTTGGCTTAATGTGTTTTTTAACAACATTGACGCCTTCTACGGTTACTTTATTGTCTTTTGGATGAACTCGCAAGATTCTGCCAGTTTGATTTTTATACTTGCCAGCTAGAACGATAACTTTGTCTCCAACTCTAAGTTTAATCTTATATGGACTCATTACAGAACCTCCGGTGCAAGGCTAATTATCTTTGAATAGCCCTTGTCTCTTAATTCTCTTGGTACGGGTCCGAATATGCGGGTAGCTCTGGGGGTATTATCGTCAGCCAAAATAACAGCTGCATTGTCGTCAAATGCTATAGTCGATCCGTCCTTTCGTCTAATTTGGTCTTTAGTTCGAACTACTACCGCCTTAACTACGGACTTCTTCATGACATTGCCATTAGGAGCTGCCTGTTTGACAGTTGCCACTATAATGTCACCAACGCGAGCGTAGCGCTTTTTAGAGCCGCCTAGAACGCGGATACAAAGAATTTCTTTGGCACCGGAGTTATCTGCTACAACTAGTCGTGATTCTTGCTGGATCATTTACTTATTTCCTTAGGCTTAGTCTTATTAGTGGCTGTTTTCGGCGGCTTTTCTTGAGTATCTGGCTTTTTAGACTTAGACTCTGGTCGTTTTGCCACATCTTCATCTTTAGTAACTGCTAGAGACTCTTCGCGGAGTTTAGGTTGCTCTAGGATTTTGTTTAACTTGAAACGTTTTTTGGCACTGATTGGTCGGGTTTCAATGATGCTAACTCGATCGCCTGGTATTGCTTCATTCTTTTCGTCGTGAGCTAAGAACTTCTTAGAAACTGGGTACTGTTTCTTATAAATAGGGTGAGTGCGCCTACTATGGGTAACTACAGTAATAGTCTTATCTGTCTTATTTGAACTGACTATACCGACAATAACTTTAGGCATTACTTGGTCTCCTTAATTAGCTCTTCACTGAGAACTGTTAGCACTCTTGCTAGATCCTTGCGCTTAATACGGATTGCTCGAACATTATTAGACTCGCCAAGATGAACGCGACGTCTTAGTTCAGCTAGTTCCTCACGCATCTTTGTACTAGTAGATGTTAATTCAGTTGTTGACATCTTACGGATTTCTGTAATCTGCATAGTCTAAGCTTCCTCCCGGACTATGAACTTTGACTTTACCGGCAGTTTATTGGCAGCAAGTCGCATAGCTTCTCTTGCTACTTCTTCGGTTACGCCTTGCATCTCAAACATAACTGTGCCAGGCTTCACTTTGGCAACAAAGAATTCTGGGTTGCCTTTGCCGCTCCCCATTTTTACATCTTGAGGTTTCTTAGTTACAGGGATATGCGGGAATACTCGAATCCAAATCTTGCCGCCTCGCTTAATGTATCTGGTCATGGCTTGACGAGCAGCTTCTATCTGACGGGCGCTAATTCGCATTTGGCCTTGGGCCTGAAGACCAAAGTCACCAAAGGCTATTTCATTACCGCTACTAGCTACACCTCGTATTCGGCCTTTTCTGACCCTACGGTGCTTAGTTCGAGATGGCATCAACATCTTAAAGTGCCTCGCCTTTATATATCCAGACCTTAACACCGATAATACCGGCTACGGTCTTAGCGTTAACTTGGGCGAAATCAATATCCGCTCGCAGTGTATGTAGAGGCACAGAGCCTGCAACTTCTTTTTCACGCCGACTCATTTCAGCGCCGTTTAGACGGCCGGCTACCTCTATTCTGACGCCTTTAGCACCAGCTCGCATCGGGGCGGCCGCTGCGGACTTTATAGCGCGTCTAAAACTCATACGTCTTTCCAGTTGATGGGCAATGTTTTCGGCTACTAATTTTGCTTGTAGATCTGCCTTCTTAATCTCCTCAATGTTAACTCTGGTTGGTGTCGAGTAGACTTTCTCAATGGCTGCTTTTAATTCGCTGGCTCCGGCGCCACCCTTGCCAATCACTACGCCTGCCTTACCAGTGTAAATAGTGACATTAACTAAATTAGGCGTCCGCCCTATATCTACTCTGGAGATCGCAGCCCGTGAGCCTAAACGGTTATTGATCATTTTCCTGACCTCTAAGTCTTGCTTTAAATAGCTGGCGTAATTTCGTTTGTCTGCAAACCACTTCGATCGCCAGTCCTTATTAACCTGGAGGCGCATAGATATTGGATTTACTTTCTGACCCATTACTTGGACTCCTTAGCTTTATTAGGTAGGGCTTCTGCCTTAGGCTTAGCAGCAGGTCTTTTCTCGCCTTCAATTAATACGCTAATATGCGATGAGTTTCGCTTGAATCTTAAGGCTCGACCACGAGCTGCTGGTCTATACCTTTTTAGTGATGGTCCGTTAGTGACCGTGATCTGTACTAACTGCAGCCCTTCGGATTTGTAGCCGTGGTTATGGGTGGCATTAGCTTTAGCGCTGGCTATTACTTTTTTAACTGCTAGGGCGCTACGCCTAGGTGTGTGGCTTAAGATAGTTAAGGCATCGTCAACACTCCGTCCACGTACTAAAGCGGCCACTACTTGAACTTTTCGCGGGCTGATACGCACACCTTTAGCTGTGGCTTTAACTGACATTAGCTTTCTCCTGCTGCAGCTTTCTTGCCGCCATGTTTTCTAAATTTACGGGTTGGTGCAAACTCGCCTAGTTTATGTCCAACCATATTCTCGGTAATAAAGACTGGAACGTGTAGCTTACCATTGTGTACAGCGATGGTCCGACCGACAAAGTCTGGCGAAATAGTACTTGCTCTTGCCCAGGTCTTAATAATGGTTCGATCTTCTGGTCCTAGTGCCGCCATTTTTTTAGCTAGCTTAAAGTCTATAAATGGCCCTTTTTTAAGTGATCTAGACATCTTCTGCTCCTGCTGGTTTCTTAGACAGTAAGCCTTGCCTTAAACGTTCCGTGAATATGTTCAATACAAAACTACTAGTACCAGAGTCCTCGATTTGACTAGAAAGTCGCCTTTGATATTCATCTGCAATTTCAGGTGTTACTGCCGACGTAGTTTTTAGGACAGCAGCTATATTGTCAGCAACATGGGCAACGTTAAGTTGTTGTTGGACTTGATCTTTCGTTGGTTTATTTAGCAATGCAAGGGCTGCATCCGTCAGTAACGTATTGGCAGGCGTTGGTGGGTATTCATCAAATTTTATATACATCTTAACTCCTTTTAGCCGCATGACGGCTTCTGATAATATATTGACTGGTACTCTTCCTGCGACGAGTCTTGTATCCTAGAGTCTTTTGGCCCCAAGGCGTCTTAGGGGCTGCACCGTGATTTTTGCCACCACCGACACCGTGACGGCCGCCATCACCACCACCATGAGGATGATCGACCGCGTTCATGACAACGCCTCTTACCGATGGTCTTTTACCCTTGTGTCGATTAATACCGGCCTTGCCGATTTTAATGTTCTGGTGTTGCTCGTTGCCTACAACGCCTAAGCTAGCTGTACAATTTTCGTTAACTAACCTAACCTCGCCGCTAGGTAATCTAAGTTGAGCGAAGCCGTTATCTCTTCCCATAAGTTGGATACTGTTACCGGCTGATCTAGCAAGCTGTGCCCCTCTATTTGGTTGTAGTTCGACTGCATGTAAGGTGCTGCCTATAGGGATTGCCTTTAGCGGCAGACGGTTGGCGTTTTCAATTGGTGCTTCTTCTCCAACTGCAATCTTTTGACCAACTTTCATGCCTTGGGTGGCTAGAATATATACGTACTTATTATCGCTAGACTTAACTCTGGCTAGGCGCGCACTGCGGTTGGGGTCGTACTCAATGTGTTCTACTGTGCCGTTAAAGCCGTCGGCTAAGCTAAAGCTAACAATTCTATAAAACTTACGACTACCGCCGCCTTTATGTCTGGTGGTTATTCTGCCTTGATTGTTGCGCCCCGAACCTCTTGTCTTAACGATAGTTAGTGAGCTTAGCGGCTTCTTAGTAGTAACGTCTGAGAAGTCTCGCTTACTCATGCCGCGTCGGCCTGGAGTAGTCGGTTTATATACCCTATCCATTACTTGCCCTCCGGGTTCTTCCTTAAGAAGCGACGCTTAGTAGTAGTTTCGGTTTTAGCCTTGATCTTTGACTCGGCTTTAGATTCCTTTTCCGCTTGTTTTCTGGCGGCTTGGTTAAACTTTTCTTGGTTAGCCTCGCGTTTCTCTTCTTCTTCTTCGATACTTTCAAAAAACGGTAAACTTTGTCCATTCTTTAGAGTTACATAAACTTTTTTAAAGTCAGGACGATGACCTTCCGAGTTTAAGGATCGTCGACCAGTTAGGCTCATGGTCCGCTTGGCCTTGCCTTTTACTACGGCTGTATTAACGGCAATAACTTCAACGTTAAACTGGGCTTGAACTGCTCGAGCAACTGTTGGCTTATTAGTGCTCATTGGCACCTTAAAGACAAAGACATTTTTTGACTTAGATAAGCCATAAGTCTTTTCGTTAAGTAGGGGTAGCATTGATAAATCCTTAGTCATTACTGGGCCCCTAGTCTGATATCGAGTTCTTTTAGTGCTGATTTAGATATAAAAATGTTATCGGCATTTAAAACATCGTAGACGTTTAGGCTTGATGTTTGAGACAGCATAATGTTTGGCATGTTGTTTGAAGCTAATGATAGCTCTTTAGATATTTTGTCGACAACTAGCAATATTAACCCCTCAACGGCAAGCTTTGTGACGAGTTTCTTAAGTTCGCTAGTTTTGTGGGTTTTAAGCTTAATATCTTCGATAACTTTAACCTTAGAGTCGTTAGCAGCAATAGTCAGTGCTTGTTTTAAGGCTAGTTTTTTAGCTTTTACATTAAGTTTTTTGGTGTAATTTTCATTGCCGGTTGGACCAAAGACGATACCGCCGCCACGCCAAATGGGGTTTCTAATTGATCCAAACCGAGCATTACCAGTGCCTTTTTGGCGCCAAGGTTTACGGCCACCGCCTCTGACTAAACCTCTTGTCTTAGTTACTGCTAAGTTAACTCTGCCGTTAGCTAAATAGCCGTTATATGCTGACTTAACTAGTTCGTGGTTCTTAATTTCAACCGCAAAGATATCTTTAGCTAAGGAGGTACTTGAACTAGTTTTTACGCCAGCTGAACTATACGTTTGAGCGTTCATTACTTTGACTCCTTAATTAAAACTAGGCCCTTTTTGGGACCTGGGATAGCACCGTATACGCCGATAATATTGTTATTGATATCCACTAAGGCGACTTCGAGATTCTTAATGGTCGTCTGCTTATGACCCATCTGCCCAGCCATCTTTTTGCCCTTTAGAATATGTTGCGGATACATCGAGC
>DAHVAE010000023.1 GCA_027314795.1 Candidatus Saccharimonadota bacterium | reverse complement strand
TTAATACGATAATATTGACTTTGTAACAAGCTTATGCTAATATTAGTGTAAGCTTTTAAAAACAAAAGCCTAAAAATAAAATTAAGTAAGCAAAAGGATAAGACAATGAGCGAACAAGCACCAACATCACAGTCAGAACAACAGTCTGACGAATATATGCAAACACACCCAAATGCTATAGAAGACCCTGCTAAAGCAGAAGTTATGGCATATGCTTCTAGGGGTCAAGAAGAGCAAGTAGTAGAAGCACGCAGGAAAGCACTTGAAGCCGCAAGCCACATGGGCGAAGACAGAAATAATTGGCGTCAGGATAACTACTCAGCCGAGAATGCAGCTAATCGACAAGCAGGTTTTGCAGAAAAAGCAAGACAAGAAGCAGATAAACACGCTCAAGCAGCAGCTGACATCTACGACAAAGTCAAACACCTTTAGACGCCAATAATCGCAATTGGTAGGTAGAAAAGCATATGAGCGAAACTTTAACTGAGAAACCACAGCCAGACGTTGTGAAAAGCGCAGAAGTATATCAAGGTGACATCAACAATGCAATCATAAAAGCCCAACAAATGACTGGTCCTGCAATAGATGAGGCTTGGTGGAACCAACACGTTGGTAATAACGGCTCTACTGAAAGTATTTTAGAAAGATTTGATGTAGCCTATGTAAGTAAAGTAGCTGAAGAACAGTCTGTCAGTAAGGAAGACAATCAACTACCATTAGAAAATAATGATAGTTCAAGTTCAGAAAAAGCTATGAGAATTCAGACTCAGAAAGAAGAAGCTGCATGGGGAGAATATATATCTATCGGCAGCAAAGACTATTTAGAGGCTAATCGAGAGCGTATTAATAGTGGGAAGTTAGATGTAACTAATTTAGGTACTGCGGAGCACTCCCTGACATTAGTTGCAAGCCTTAGAGTTGATCCCGAAACTAAGCAAGTTGTTTCTGGTCATGAAGATAATCCTGAAGCCCAAAGCATCGCAGATACTGAAGAAGCGTTTCAGCTATACTTAGATCGTACTGAACCTGACAAACGAGTAGTAGTTTATGAAGGTGACGAGCGAATCTTTAGTGACCGCGCTGAGGCAATACGTCAGGCCAGTGATTCTGGCCTAATTCAATTCCTCGCAAAACAAGAATCAGTACCGTCTGAAACAGGTGAACCAACTAAACAAGAAGTATCAAGAATTATGGCTGAACTTGGCGTATCTAGTGAAGAACTTGCTGCTCTATATGTAGGAAGGGCGCTTGCGAGCCTTAAGAATCCTGAAGACCCCAATGCATTAGCTGGTCATATTTACTATGAGGCTGCGGTTGCTGGTGTTGAGGGCTTCCACGAATACTCCGAAGCAGAAAAAAATACAATAGTTGAAAATGATAAGTTAGATGAAGCCATGACTGATATAAACTCTAAAGTTCAAGAACTATTGCCAAAACTTAATGAAATGTATAGGCCAGCACTCGACGGAGAAGATTTGTTTGTTGTTAACGATGGCAAGGTAGTATTAAATCCTGTATTTGCAGACAGTGATATCACTGCTATCGCAATGGATAAATTAGGTTGGGACGGTACTTCACGTTTAAACGAAGTTGCTAGGCTTAATCTAGAACTAAGAGATAGGGCTATTTTTCACAATATAATCAGTACCTACAACCAAGGTAAAAATCCGTTTGTTGTTTACGGCGGTTCACATGTAGTTTGCCTTGAGCCAGCTTTGAAAGCATATGTTGGCTAAGCAACAGCTTAACTATTTTGGCTTACTCTGCTTATAGCATATAACCGCTTAGGCTAGGGCAATCAATAAAGCAAATTCGACGTTGTGTACCCGCAAGTCTTATCTAATAGCGAAACTTTCTTCTAGTTCTTTAGCGAACTTTGGCGAGCAACCTTTCTTTCCTAAATCGGTTTTTGGCATATCTACTCTAATGAGGAACGGTAGGTATATTCCGTGACCATGCCATAGGAGACCAATGAAGACATTCTTGAATTACAACAGACTAAAGCGTCAGCATAAATTATAAAAGGTAATATAGAACAGCAGATTGACATACTATCAAGCTTATGCTAGTATATTACATATATGATAAATTACAATCAACACCCATCTCAAGAAGATAACGTTGCAATCAATCAACGGTTTGAAGGCCAGATTTTTCCAGATGCTAGAACGGTTGATGGCGAACAAGTCCTTACTGAAATGCTTAGAGTGACATTAAATAAAGAAGATAACGTTGTTATCGCACCTGACGCGGAAGCACCGATGCTCGGTGATTTTGCTGGTGCTCCAATAGTTGCCAATCTAGAACTTGGCGGACAGGTTAGCGGGCGTCCGAATAAGGCGTTTGTGGTTAGGGTTACTCCTGGAACTGAAAGCAAGCAGTTGGCTTCATTGCTAAGTGATGCTAAAGAAATCAAAGCCATTGAAGATGACCCTTATTACGTAGTTTTAATGGGTGATTCGACTAACTCAGGTTTTACTGTCGTGTCACCTACGACGAAGACAGGTAACTTCGGTAGATATCAAAACAATTTAGATTGGTTTAAGCCGACAGGTAAGCATTATGAAGGTGGTCATAATGCTGAGGTTATACCCGATAAAGAAGTGTCCAGGCATCAACTAGTGCTTAGTTATGATCAAACTGGCGGTCTCCGAGTAACTGGTGTTAGCGAGAACTCGCCAACAGTAGTTGTTACCAAAGCTACTGAAGAGCACAAACGAATAGTCGAAGAAAATATAGCAGCTAAAGCCACTGCTGTCGAACAAGTTCCTGGTAGTAATACAGTCGGTAGACAAATAAGCGGGCTATTATCTCGAAGACGGAAGACAATATAAATTAGCAGATATATCCTGATAGCAAGAAGCTTATGTTATAATCAGCCATATGAATATCTTGAGTGGGATCTCTGATTTTTTCGGTCTCAACATAGGTACAACGGCAGTCAGATTAGTGCAACTTCGAGGAAACTCAGCTAATAAATCTCTAGTTAGGTATGCCTATGTCCCTATAGACAGTAAAATATCTCAAAGTGACTCAAAAACCGACCAACAAAAACTTGCTGAAGTAATTGCCGATCTAGTGGGTAAGTCTCAAGTATCTACTAAGAATGTTGCTGTAGGTATTCCAGCCCAAAGAGTGTTTACAACCGTTGTAGATATGGACCGACTACCCAAGAATGAATTAGCTAAAGCTATTAAGTTTCAAGTAGATTCTTTAATACCTACACCCATAGCTGAATCTAAATTTGACTGGGAGCTACTTGGTGATTCTGCGCAAGATAAAACAAAAGTTGAGGTACTGCTATCTAGTGTAACTAACGCTTTTGTTGAAAAGTATCTAGATATGCTCGAGAATATTGGGCTTAATGTCATAGCTTTTGAGCCAGATACCATGGCTTTATGCCGTTCACTAACAGCGCCGGGTACACTACCGCCCCAAGTGGTTATTGACGTAGACAGTAAAAGTACAGATTTAGTGATTATAATGAACGATGCACCACGGCTTACTCGATCTATTGCAACAGGCAGCGAAGCAATAATTCGTACTGGTGCTCAAAACTTAAATGTCGACGAAAAACAAGCAGAGCAGTTAATATTTAAGTTTGGCTTAGGCAAGGACAAACTTGAAGGACAAGTACATCAAGCTATCATTGGGACCATTGAATCAATTGTCAACGAAATTGAAAAGTCTCTTAAATTCTTCCAGACCCGTTACCCTGAGTCTCAGATTGATCGCATTATTGTTACCGGTGCAGCTTCAACATTGCCTGAGTTCCCGGTATATTTGGCTAACAAATTTGGTCTAAATGTAGAGATTGGCAATGCTTGGCGTAACGTAGTTTATGACCCATCAAGACAAAACGAGCTACTAACTGTATCTAACCACTTTGCAGTTGCTGCAGGGTTAGCGGAGAGAATAAATGGTTGAGTTTAATCTACTTCCAGATGTAAAAGTGCAGTTCCTTAAGACTAAGCGCATTGAGTACTTAGCTATAACGACGTCAATTGTAATTGGTGCTGTATCCGCCTTAGTTTTTATTCTGTTGTTCCTATATGTCGATGTAGGCCAGAAAGTTAAACTCGATAACTTAAATAGTCAGATAGGTAATTATAGTTCTCAACTAACATCAAATAAGAATCTAAACCAGATATTAACTGTTCAACACCAGCTTGAAACAATACCTAGCCTTTTAAATAATGCACCAGCTACCTCTAGGATATTCGGGTACCTGACACAGCTAGTTCCAGTAAATGTGACAATATCTACACTTAACCTGAATTACTCTACGAACAACATGTCAATTACCGGTGGTGCTGACTCACTGGCTACGGTTAATACATTTGTTGACACACTTAAGTACGCTACATATAACAACTCAACCAACAATACCAAGAATAATTCTGCCTTTAGTCAAGTAGTACTTAGCTCCTTTAGCTATAATAGTAGTGGTAGTAGTAGCGGAGCACCGTCTGCACAGTACACCATTACCTTTGATTTCGACCCAATATTATTTAACCGGGCAGACAACTTAAAACTAATTGTACCTAACGAAACGACTACAAGATCAATCCTAAACCAACCACAACTTTTTAAAGCTAACCCGCCATCAACGACGCATTAGAGGAATAAATATGGCCCAATCATCAGCAAAACGAGAACAAATTGAAAAGTCCATGAGCAGAATGGTAATGGCTGCAGCAATTGCTGTGTTCCTGCTTATCTTTAGTCTTGCCTCGAGCCATGTCTTATGGGATAAGCTTCTTTTTCAAAACAAATTAATAAATGCTGATACTATAGCCAGAAATCAACTTCAGGCAGACGTTAGTGCAGCCAATCAGATAACTAAATCTTATGAGAAATTTAACGTAGCTCAAAGTAATCTGCTTGGCAGCACGGTTACAGGCGAAGATAACGATAATGCCAAGATTGTACTTGACTCACTTCCAAGTACTTATGATTACCCGGCACTTGTAACGAGCTTGCAGGCTTTATTGAGTAACCAAGGCGTGACCATTGATAGTATTGGTGGTACTGATGAATCAGCTACTATCGGCAGTTCATCATCAAGCGGTCAACCAGTAGCTATGCCCTTTACATTTAGTGTTGATGGGCCATACCAAAACGTCCAAAACGTTGTCAGTACCTTTGAAAAATCTATTCGACCTTTTCAATTTCTGACGGTTAATCTGTCCGGCAATCAATCAGATGTTAATTTATCAGTTACTGCTCAAACTTTCTTCCAACCATCGAAACAGTTTAAGATAACTACGGAGACAATCCAATGAAATTTAAACAGCAGGACATAATTGCGATTGTTGTAGCTGTAGTTGCCGGCATTCTAGTGGCCTACATTGTTGACAAATATGTTCTCTCAAACGCTAGCAGTAAGAACATTCAGGTGGATGTTGTGCCGACTATTACTACCGACTTCAATAAACCACCAAGTAAGTACTTTAACTCTCAAGCTGTTGATCCAACACAAATAATTAACATTTCACCAAACAATAGCCAGCAGCCATTTAGTGGCCAATAAGGGCATAAAATGAGCGTCTTATCTGAGGACACCCAACAATATGTTCAAGATAGCTTAGTTAATGATGGTGTGCTGACAGCTGACAAATTAGAAGAAGCTAAGCAAAAAGCACAAAGTGAACGTCGTCCGTTAATATCTACACTAGTCAAGGGGGGCTATGTTTCTAATGAGCATATAACTAAATACATTGCTCATGCTAACAGTTTGCCCTATGTAAATTTAAAAGATGCATATATTGAACAATCAGCACTTGAGTTACTGCCAAAAGATATAGCCGAACACTACATGGCTGTACCACTAGGAGAAATAGATGGCAAGATTATTATAGCTATGCTTGACGCCGATAATGTTCAAGCTGTAGATTTCCTGGAGAACAAGATAGGTAGACCGATTAAAGTTTATGCTGCCAGTGAAGAAGGTATCAAGAATGTTCTTAAACAGTACAAAATTAAGATAGATGATAGCGCAGTTGAACAATATGCCGGAGAACAGGGTGAGGGCAAAGCCGGCCAAAAAACAGAAGAAGATCACAGTATCAAGACAATCGTCCAAGACTCACCAATTTCCAAAGCGCTTAACACTATCTTGGAGTATGCTGCCACAAACAGAGCCAGTGATATTCATATGGAGCCTACAGAAAAAGAGCTTCGTATCCGCTGTCGTATTGACGGTGTACTAAGAGAGATAATGAAATTACCAAAAAGTACTGAACCAGCTTTAGTTTCTAGGGTGAAAATTCTGGCTAACTTAAAAATAGATGAACACAGGGTTCCTCAAGATGGTGAGTTTTCAATTAAGGAAGGCGATAAGAAGATTGATCTACGTATTGCCATATCACCAGTCGTATGGGGCGAACAAGTAGTTATACGTTTACTTGATAAGTCTAGTACCAAATTAGTTCTAGAAGAGATGGGGTATAAAGGTAGAACACTACGAGCTGTTCGTAAAGGTATCGCCAATACAAGTGGCATGGTACTCACCTCAGGACCCACCGGTTCAGGAAAATCTACCTCACTATATGCTCTTCTTCAAGAGGTTAAAAGCGACACCATTAACATTATTACGATGGAAGACCCCGTTGAGTACAAGATGGAGGGTATAAACCAGATACAGGTTAATCCTGATGTCGGTCTGACGTTTGCAACAGGTCTAAGATCCATCTTACGACAAGATCCTGATGTAATAATGGTTGGTGAAATTCGAGACAAGGACACTGCTGAGTTAGCTATTCAGGCAGCCTTAACAGGTCACTTAGTATTTAGTACGCTACACACTAACTCTGCAGCGGGCATATTGCCTCGTTTATTAGATATGGGCGTTGAACCATTTCTAATTGCTTCAACTATAAGGACTGTTATTGGTCAACGCTTAGTGCGCAAAGTAGCAACTGATAATGAAGAATATAAATCTACAGCTGTAGAAACTGAAGCTATCAAGAAAGTAATTGGTCGACTATTACCGACAGCCGCTAAAGATGTAGAAGCTTACCATACTGAACTTGGGTATAACGATTTGCCTCTTCAGGGCCAAAATGCTTATACTTTAGTCAGAGGCATTGATAGTCCTCATGCTCCAGGTGGTTTCGAAGGCCGAATGGGTATATATGAAGCCTTTGAGGTTTCGCCGGCTATTCAGGAGCTAATTCTTAAACGAGCTACCTCTAATCAAATTGAGGAAGTGGCTCGTAAGGAAGGGATGATATCAATGCGAGAAGATGGATATCTTAAAGCTGTGAGTAAGCAAACAACTATCCAAGAAATAAATAGAGTAGCTTCTGAGGATTTAGCATGAAGTTAATTAACCAAAAGTATAGGGGTGGATTATGGACGGCAAGCCGCGCATAGAGCCATTACTTGATGATGTAATAAAAAAGAAGGCCTCTGACCTTCATATTCAGGTAGGTCTGCCACCAATGCTCAGGATAGATAATGTTCTTTTGCCTGTAGCTGAAGCAACCCCACTTACAGAAGAAAATGTCGAGAGCCTTATTTTTTCACTACTTGATGATGAACAAAAGCAAATACTGCTTAAAGACAAAGAATACGACTTTAGTTTTGCTTATGGTGATTTAGGCAGATTTAGGGTAAATGCTTTTCATGAGAGAGGCAATTTAGCATGTGCACTTAGATTAATACCTAATGATATACCTACAATTGAGGCTTTAGGCTTACCGCCGATTGTTGAAAAGTTTGCCGATTATCCAAGGGGTCTAGTGCTAATTACCGGGCCAACTGGTTCAGGAAAATCAACATCCCTTGCTTCGTTAATCAATAAGATTAACTTTGAACAAGCCCGCCATATTATTACGATTGAAGATCCGATTGAATATACCCACACCTCCAAGAAATCTATCGTGGTTCAGCGGGAAGTTCACTATGACACCTATTCATTTAGTGCCGCTTTACGTTCTGCTCTTCGTGAAGACCCAGATGTTGTGTTAATTGGCGAAATGCGTGATCTAGAAACTATCGCCAGTGCGATAACCATTGCTGAAACCGGGCACTTAGTTTTTGCAACTCTGCACACTAACTCTGCCAGCCAGTCCATTGATCGTATGATTGATGTCTTCCCGCCACATCAACAGGCTCAAATTAGAGCTCAGCTAGCCAACATCTTAATGGCAATTTGTTCACAAAGATTAATACCAATAATTGGCGGTGGCAGGATTGCGGCGGCTGAAATATTAATTGCTAATCCTGCAGTCAGAAACATAATCAGAGAAGGTAAGAGTCACCAGCTTGAAGCGGTAATCCAGACTGGTTCTGAATTTGGCATGCAATCAATGGATCATACCCTAGTTTCATTAATAAAAGCCGGATCAATTAGTTATGAAGAAGCTCGTAATTTTGCTGTTGATCTAGACGAGTTAGATAGACTCATGAGGGAATAAAATGCCAACATATAGCTATACTGCTCGAAACTCAGCGACCGGTAAAGAAACAAAGTCTACAATTGAAGCTTCAAGTGAAACTGATGCTGCTAAAGCCATACAGGGTCAGGGGTTAACACCAATTGCCGTAAAGTCTAAAAAAGTCGCCAGTATTAGCGGGATAGGTAGCAAACTAAATAGAATCCGAGCTAAAGATAAGGTGCTATTTTTTAGGCAATTAAGTACTTTAATTAACGCCGGTTTACCGTTATCTCAAAGTCTAAGAAATGTATCTGAACAAACCAAAAACAAGAAGCTTAAAGCAATAATTGATGACATTATAAATAACGTTGAAGGTGGTAAGACTTTATCAAATGCGCTAAGCAAGTATCCGGACGCCTTTAATAGGGTGGTAATTAACTTAGTAGCAGCAGGTGAGACTTCAGGTACTCTAGATAAAGCGCTGGAGAGAATAGCTAATCAGCTAGAAAAAGATGCCGATATTGCCAGTAAAATTCGTAATGCCATGATCTATCCAATAGTGATTGTCTTTGTTATGGTAGCGGTAGTGGTCTTTATGATGGTAAAAGTGGTACCACAAATTAAAATGCTTTATACCAGTTTCCCAGGGACTTCCTTGCCTATAGAAACTAGAGTGCTTATGGACATCTCAAACTTCATTATTAAGTATTGGTATATAGTCTTAGTCATTGTAGTAGTTGGCGGTTTTGCTTTATACAGATGGTTTAAGACTGAATCAGGCACTAAAGTCTTTGATGCCTTAAAAATAAACTCGCCACCGTTTAAATCTTTATTTAGAATGATTTATATGGCTAGATTTAGCCGTACATCGGCAACACTTATAGGGGCTGGAGTTCCTCTTCTTAGTGTCCTGCAAATTGCATCTGAAAACGTCGCGAACTTTTATGTCAGCCGCTCAATACTAAAAGCCGCAGATAAGGTAAAAGGCGGTAAATCCTTGGGAGATAGTTTAACTGGTGATCCTTATTTTCTTCCGTTAGTACCAAACATGCTTAAAATTGGCGAGGCTTCAGGCTCAGTTGAGGCCATGCTTAATAAGTCTGCAGATTATTATGAAAAGGAAGTCGATAATATTATAGGTAGCATCTCAACAATTATTGAGCCAGTTCTAATGGTCTTACTTGGTATCGTAGCTATGATCATCGTAGCCGCTATACTTTTACCTATATATAGCCTAGCTGGATCAGGCGCTATTTCAAATAATGGTCAATAGCTGTGGATAAATCCTTGCTATTACTTAAGTTTAATCTTAGTATGTAAGCATAACCATAAAGTCAACAGATGCGAAGGGGGCATTTGACATCATGTTAACAAAAATGAAAACTAATATCCAAGAAGGCTTCACTATCGTCGAAGTCCTTATAGTGCTAGCTATCGCTGCTCTTATACTCATCATTGTTCTAATAGCAGTTCCTGACCTACAGAGGTCAGCGCGGAATACTGATATACTTCACGATGCTCAAAACGTAGCGTCTGCAGTACAAAGTTATGAAGGCAATAACCAAGGGTCATTACCAGATAACGCAACCGGACTGGGTACAATAAGTACCAATGGTAGCGTAACACTTGGCGCAACGGGAGCAGAGCCAACAGCG
>DAHVAE010000022.1 GCA_027314795.1 Candidatus Saccharimonadota bacterium | reverse complement strand
AGTGCATGTGTTTGCCATTTTCTTTAAGAATAACGTAGATTTTATCTCTAATGTTCTTGGGGTTAACCATCGGCCATTTAACGAGTCCCCATTGTCCATTTAAAGTTGCAAGTTGTTTAGATGCTGTTGCAAGCGCTTGGGCCTGCTTGCTATCAGTTAACCCTGCACTTTTAGTAATTGCATCAATTTTTTTTGGTTGTCCGAACTTGCTGACAGCTTCGATTATCTTCTCGACATTGTCCTTGATACTTTTTTCATCAAATACAGCTTTAGAAGCTATTGATGGGTAGTAATAGTCGTCTTCTGCTATATTTATCAAATTTGGGCTAAGTTCAGATAGAAAAGTAACACGAGATTGCTCTTCCCTATCCATATTATCAACTATCATATTTGTTAAAACTGAGGTTTTGGCAATTTGACCAACCGAAGCTAGTTTATCTAAAACGGCTGACTCAAAGTCAGATATACGGGGTAATTTACTCTGGTCTGCAGCTTGTTTTAGTCGACTAACAACGGACTTTTCAAGTTGTCTAACTCTTTCTCTGGTAATACCTAAAGACTCACCTATCTGTTCTAGGGTTTCTTTTCGATCGAATAAGCCAAAACGCTTAGCAATTATCTCCCTTTCTCGCTCACGATTAATAGTGGCTAGAACATCATTTGCTAGTTTTTCTGTTGACAATTTAGTTGCAGTCTTTGCAGGTGACATAATTAATTCCTGTATCTAAAATTAAGATAATTATATAATTTTAGATCGTTTAAGTCAACTCCGTTTTCTTATCAAAAATATTGTAGCACATTAATGACTATAGTGCATACTTTTGTTTTAAAAGCGTTTGTATTCCATAGCCTTTACGGGCTTGCAAAATATTACTTTAAAATTTAAGACTTTTTAGCAAGTAATTCTTTAGCCTCTGACTCTGTTATTCTTTTAGGGTCAATCCTTTTAGCCAACCTAGCGTTTTTCTTACCATCTGTTACATAGGGCCCATAAGGTCCGTTTAATACCTTAATGCCACTATCAAACTCTTGAATGTTGCGCTCAGCTACCTTCTTTTGCTGCTCATTATACTTATCTCGGGCTTCTTTTTCGGTAATAGTTAGCGGGTCAAGGGGTTTTATAGATATAAATTGTTTTTCTACCTTTATATATGGGCCAAAGCGGCCGAAATTAGCAGTAATTAGTTTGCCATCACTAGTTTTACCAACTTCTCTTGGCAGGGCCAGCATAGTAAGAGCTTGTTCTAGTGTAACGCTGTCAAGGGTCGTGTTAGCTGGGAGTGGTGCAAAAGCTGGTTTTTTTGTTTTATCTTCAGCATCGCCTCGCTGGACTAATGGGCCAAAGCGACCTAAACGAGCAAAGACTGGCTCACCTGTTACTGGGTCGTCACCAAGTTTTCTAGCTTTTGCAACCTCGCTTCTTTTAATATCTTCAGTTTTTTCAACGAGTGGGTGGAAAAAGTCATAGAAGCGTTTAAGCATCTCATCCCAACTCTCCTTACCTTCTGCTATATCGTCAAAGTCTTCCTCTACTTTAGCTGTAAATTTGTAATCGACAATTCTTGCGAAATATTTAACTAAAAAGTCAGTAGTTAGCTCCGCTACTGGTGTTGGTAAAAGCTTACCTTTGTCTGCACCCGTAATAACCGTGTCGGTATGTTCGGTGAGTTTTTTGTCTTTTATGTCTATAATTCTAACTTGGCGTTCACTACCCTCAAGATTAGTCTTTTCAACATATCCCCTAGTTTGGATAGTAGAAATTGTTGGTGCATAGGTACTTGGTCGACCAATACCTAAGTCTTCAAGTTTTCGGACTAACGAGGCTTCGCTGTACCTTGCAGGAGGTCTCGAAAAGGTTTCGGTAGCTATAACTTTAATGCAATTTAGTTTTTGCCCGTCTTTTAAACTTGGTAGAATACTATCTTCATTAGTGGTGCCATAGACCTTAGTAAAGCCATCAAATAAGAGCACTTCGCCTTTAACAATAAAATGATCCTCTTTTTTAGTCGAAATCTCGATCTTTACTTCGGTGCGTTTGCTTTCGGCTGATGCCATTTGAGAAGCAAGCGTCCTTTGCCAGATGAGTTTGTATAGGTTATTTTGTTGTTTGTCCCCACTTATTGACGTTTTTTTAAAGTCTGTCGGCCTTATGGCTTCATGAGCCTCTTGGGCGCTGGCTTGCTTCGTCTTATATTGCCTGGTTTTGGCATACTTTTGGCCATATTCTTTATATATATACTCAGCAGCAGCTTTAAGTGCCAATTCGGACATTATTGTACTGTCTGTACGCATGTAAGTAATGTCTCCGTTTTCATATAGTCGTTGGGCGAGCGTCATTGTCTGCCTAACTGAATAGCCCAACCTTCTCGAAGCCTCTTGTTGTAAGCTTGAAGTTATAAATGGTGGACTTGGGTTTTTTATAGAAGGTTTTGAGCTAACGTTCGTAACTGTATAGCTGGCGTTTTCGACTTCTTCTAACCAAGACTTTGCATCACCATAGAGTTCAATTTGTCTAGTAAGTTCACCATTGAATTCTTGCTCCTTATCGATAAATGTAGCTGTGATTTTAAAAGCAGACTTAGTATCAAAGTCTTTGATCTCTCGTTCTCTGTCGACAATTAGTCGTACTGCTACAGACTGAACACGTCCAGCACTTAAACCACCTTGAATTTTTTTCCAAAGAACTGGGCTTAATTCATAACCAACTAACCTATCCAGTATTCGCCTAGCCTGTTGGGCATCGACTAACTTTTCATCAATAGTTCTGGGGTTTTTAATAGCATTTTCAATGGCAGGTTTAGTTATCTCGTGAAATACTATTCGTTTAGTTTTATCTGTGTCTAAACCAAGTGCCTTAGTTAAATGCCAAGCAATAGCTTCACCTTCCCTATCTTCATCGCTAGCTAGCCAAACCTCTTTATTTTTAGCTGCTTTTTTAAGGCTAGATACTACCTTTTTCTTATCCGCACTGACCTCATACTTTGGCTTAAAACTATCCTCTATATCTATATTCAGACCTTTTTTGGGCAGGTCTCTGACGTGGCCAAAACTACTCTCAACTTCGTAGTCTTTACCTAAAAATCTGGCAATGGTACGAGCTTTAGCCGGGCTTTCAACTATTACTAAATTCTTAGCCATAGTAATACACTTAAGCTCATTTAATCGTTTAATGCAAATGCAAATTAAAAATACAAATTATAAGCTTTATATCCGACCCAAACACCAACAAAAGCACCGACAATCCCGAGTAGAATACTCCAACCACCAAGCCAATTACCCTTGTCTATTTCTTGGCCCAGCCAGCTAAACAGGGTTGAGAATATTAGCATGCCCAGTGTGATCATTCGTTTCACTAAAGTTAATATACCATAAGCGTAAACAAATATTAAAATAACAATTTGCATTGTTTACTAATTTAGTAAATAGTATTGACATTAAATAATCATTTTGTTAAAATAGCAATTCATGAGTCTGAAATATATGACTCAAGTACCTTTACCCCATCTAACAAATGTTAGATTGTTTTAGAGCGTATAAAATAAGTTGTTACCCTCCACTTATCTTTAAAAAGTCGCTCTAAAACAAACTAATCCCTTTAAACTCCCGTATTCAAGTGAGCCTAAATGGTGACCCCTTAGGGTCGACGGAGGCCTATGTTTAATATATTTAGCCTCTTAGTTTCACCGGGATGGGTTGAAGGGAGCGGAGACAATTTTTGTTGTCTCCAATAAGAGGCTTCGGCGGTGCCCACCCCCTCCGAAGTCTCTTTTTGTTTAGACTATGAATGATCTGGTATCGCTAGCTAGTTTGCCGCTATAGATATACTCTGTTAGCAAGGCATTCACTTCTTTATATAGATTCGGCAGATGATTTGATTCTTCATCAGAAAATTTAGCTAAAACGAAGTCCTTAGAGTCAAGTAGTTTAGGGTTCTTAGGCCCTATGCCTACTCTTATGCGAGCGTAGTTTTCATTTCCCAGTGACTCGGTTATTGATTTGATTCCATTGTGTCCAGCATCTGAACCGCCTACCCTGGATCTTATTTGGCCAAAGTTTATATCGAGTTCATCGTGAATAACTAAAATGTTGCTTGTTGGGATTTTATAGAAGTTTACTACCGCTGATACAGCTTGGCCGCTATTATTCATGAAAGTGGTTGGTCTAATAACTAATACCCTTTTATCTGACATTTGTGCAGAGTTGAGCTCGACTTTAAGGTCTTTTTTTAACTGCCACCCAGTGAATTCGTCTGTCTTCTTACATAGTTCTTCAACACATCGAAAGCCAATATTATGGCGGGTAGCGGTATATACTTTACCTGGGTTTCCTAGCCCAGCAATTAAAACAGTAGTATTAAGCCCAACGGTAAAAAACTGAGTTGGATTACTTATCTGAGGGCGTTTTTGGAGCCAAGACATAAATAAAGTATCCGAGACTTAGTGTCGATCAGTCAAGTTAATCGTCTTTGGTTGGTGAAGAGCCATGTTTGTGGCCAATGTGTTTTTCAATGAACCAGAACTCTACTGGTGTGCCGCTAAATTCGTAACTGTATCTAAAACGCTTTTCTAAATACCTTCTGTAACTGAAATGAATATATCGTGTATTTGACCCAAAAATCTTAAATGCTGGAGTGGGGTTATCTGTTTCTTGGGTTATGTAGTTTAGTTTAGGATTTCTGTTCTTTAAACCAGCTGGAGTATGATGTGAGACTGCGTCAACTAGCCATTTGTTTAATTCACTAGTCGCTATTCGTTTAGCTCTGTTCTTATATATATCTAGGGCAATGTCGAAAATTTTAGTTACGTTTTGGCCAGTTACCGAACTTACGAAGATTAACGGTGCCCATGGTACAAAATCAAAGTTACTTGCTATTGAAGCAGCTAGGTGGTCACGAGTATAAGCGTCTTTGTCTTCTAATATATCCCATTTTGACACTGCTAAAATTAAACCTTTGCCAGCTTCTTTAATTAAGCCAGCTAGCTTAAGATCCAGGCCAACGTTAAGTTCACCATGGTCCATGATTAATATGCAGACATCTGATTGTTCAATGGCGCTGATTGTTCTTAAGACGCTAAAACGTTCAACACCTAGTTCAATCTTACCTGCTCGACGCATACCTGCTGTATCCATAAGCTCAAAATTCTTGCCATGATACTTAACATTTGCTCGGTTAATATCTCTTGTTGTGCCAGCTCGTTCTGATACTATGGCTTGTTGCTTCTTAGCTAAAGAATTAAATAGATATGACTTGCCTACATTTGGTCGGCCGATGATGGCGAGTTTAATATCACTCGTTTCCGTAGACCTTGCTGCTTGCTTTGGTTTTTGCAAGACTATTTTATCTAGTAGTTCCTCAATGCCTCTGCCTTGCGTAACCGATGTTAATACATAACTAGTTATACCTACCTTAGTATAATGGTCGATGTCAGACTTTTTGGCTTTGTCTATTTTATTGATAACTAAAATTACTGACTTTTTACTTTTAAGAGCTATGTCTACTAGTTTACGATCATCATCATTGATTGGGACATCAGCCTCAACCATAACTATGATAACGTTGGCACTTTCTGCAGCTTGATAGATTTGTTCTTGGATTGTAAATTCAAACTCGTCCTTAGGGTCTTTGAGCCCGGCTGTGTCAACTAACCAAAACTCATGGTCTCGCCAATAAGCTTTTGCCATCAAACTGTCTCTAGTTGTGCCTGCTTCTCTGGCGACAATAGCCTCCCGTCGATTTAAGACAGCATTATATAATGAGGACTTACCGACGTTAGTCCTACCTACAATTGCTACAATCGGTGTTTTTAAAGGCATAGAGTGTATTGTAACAAACGTTTGGTTAACTACTTACTTCCTTAGATTCACCTGGTTTTAAATCACCCAGTCTATAACTGCCAAAAGCCGTCCGTTCAAGCTTAACAACATCATATCCAAGGGCTTTAAATGTTCGTCTAATCTGCCTATTACGACCTTCTGTCAATATGACGGTCAAGTGCTTAGACGATATGTCTTCAATCTTCATTTTACTTAGACCATCATCAAGCAATAGACCTTTTTCTATCTGTTTTCGGGCTTCTGTAGTCAGTTCTTTGTTTAGTACTACGCTATATACCTTTTGTTTATTAAAGCTTGGGTGAGCTAAGTGGTTTATTAGCTCCCCGTTATTACTCATTAGTAATAAACCAGTGGAATCCTTGTCTAATCTGCCGATTGGCTTCAAATTCTTGTACTGCTGTTCAAGTAATGAGTAAATAGTTGGCGCGCCTTGACCTTTGCGGCTGACAATATAGCCTATTGGTTTGTTTATCATTAACAAGATAGTTTTAGCTGCTGGGTTTAATACCTGATTGTCTAAGGTGACTTGCTGCTCAGGTTTAACGTCTTGAGCTGTTAAGGCGGTTACTCCATTAACCTTAACCCTGCCCTGCTTGATTAACTCATCAGCGTGTCGACGACTTAGACTGCCGGCACTAGCTATGTATCTATTAATACGCATGGTTTAAGTATATAGAGAAGTGTCTAAATAGCGACAGTGTTTGGGTCGGAACTATTACCTGTTGAGCTCGGCGCAATAATTGGTTTTGATGGAGCTGGTGCAGAGTCCGCAGCAGACATTGTAGGCGGATCATCTTCGCTTTCTTTCGGTATTGAGACTATTTCTTTAGCCTTTTCTCGTGCTAACAGTTCATTTATACTTGGTTTATCGCCACTTGAAGGTAGAGGCTGGATGACTTTTTTGCCAGTGGGCTGAGGTGTATAGCTAGCTGTTTCATCTGACGCATTATCTTCAGGCGTTAAGAAAGGTTCAGCTGCATCATTTTTGGTTGGTATTTCATTATTGCCGTCTAAAGCCGCTTTGTTTGGTACAGAAGATGTACTTGATTGGTCATTGGCAAAGTTTTCAATTTGATTATTTACATCATTTTTCTCACTAACTTCAGACTCACCTAAGCTAGTATTTGTTGACGGAGGACTTACTGTCAGCGTTTCCTTAACTGCTTGAGCGGGTTCTTGTTCAACTTCTGGTGGTTCAGCAACTGGTATTGTTGTGGTAGTAGGAGCTGCCGGTGGCGGCATGGGCGCAGTTGGCATTGGTGTATCTTGAACTACTTGAGTGCTAGGCTGGGTTGGACTTGGGATATTTGGCGGCGGGATATTGACGGCAGGTTGAGGCACTGCTGGCTGCGGCGTAGATACAGTTTCAGCAGCCGGCGCTTGAGATGTACTTGCTGAGTTTGGTGACGGTGGCGTTGTAGCGGCCTGAGCGGTACCCTGCAATACAGAGTTAGCTTCGTTAACAATATCCTCTAGCGTGACTTGCGATTTAACTAAATAGCGGTCAGCACCAAGTTTGTTGGCACGTTGTTGATCATCGTTTTGACCTAATGCAGTTAGCATTATGACCTTGACGCCCCGTAGAGTATCAGTGTTTCTAAGTATATCTAGCATTTCAAAACCGCTGATCTTGGGCATCATTACATCAGATATGATGAGGTCAGGTTTTTCAGCTTTGGCGACAACTAGCGCTTCTTCGCCGTCGTGAGCAGAGACTATAGTATAGCCCTCTGCCTGGAGTCGGGCCTCATAGATCTCTCTAAGGTTGTTATCGTCTTCGACTAGTAATATTTTAGCCATCAGTAGTTATTAATTCTTACGCTTAAAATATTGTATCATGATATTGCCAAAGTGTTATCGGTCGTCGGCGTAATTACGCTAGAGGTATCTTTCTGTTGCAGCATGTCTGTTGCCTTTTTGGTAGATAGTCTAGGTAAGTTTATATAAAAAGTACTACCCTTGCCAACCTCACTTTCAACCCATATGCGACCGCTATATAATTCAATAATCTTACGGCAAATAAACAAGCCGAGTCCATTACCGCCAATTGTTCTGGTGGCTGAATTATCTACACGATAAAACTTTTGGAATAGGTGCGGCAGATCTTCTCTTGGTATACCGCTGCCGGTATCCTTTACATAAAATTGGACAACCTCGTCATCACCGGTTAGGCCAATAGTTATCTTGCCTTGAGTAGTGTACTTAATTGCATTATCGTAGAGATTAGTTATAACTTCTCTTAGCCTGTCCGGATCGACGTAAGCATAATAAAGAGGAGATATCTGGCGTTCGCCACCTTGTTGTTGGGCTGCGGTTTTAACTAATGATGAAGAGCCAACTATGAACTCTGTTTCTAGCCCATGTTTTTCAGCTATGAACTTCAGGTCTTCGGTTAAGTTTTTTAGCATGTCGCCAATTTCAACAACCGCAGGATGACTGGTCAGTCGACCATCTTCGGCCTTAGCGCTGGTTAATAAATCCTGAAAGAGAGTACCAAGATGTCTAGTGGCTTCTTGGGCTTTTTCGAGGTAATCTCTAGCTTTAAAATCTATAGTTGCAACTTTCTCGTTTAGGGCTAAAGCTAAGTAGCCTTCGATAGCTGCAACCGGTGTCCTCATTTCGTGAGAGGCAGTGCTAATGAAGTCACCTAAACGGCCTTCCTGTTCTTTTTCCTGTGTAATGTTACGGATTAAGGCTACGGCTCCGGTTACTCTACCACTACCATCTTTGAGCGGCGAAATACTTAAGCTGACTGAAACTCGTTTATTATCTCTAGTTATAAGGAAGTCATTGTTTTCTCTGACTGATTGTCCGGTTGAAAAAACTTTATTAAATGGATAATTTGAGCCAGCATAAAGGTTGCCTTTATCGTCAGACAATTTGATTACAACATCAACTCCGATGCCAATTGTGTCATTAACGTCCCACCCGGTAATAATACCAGCGGCTAGGTTAAATAGTACTATCATCCCTTTGCTGTCAATTAGAACTAAGCCATCTTCAATTGAGCTAAAGATTGTTGTTAGCTGGTCTTTGTCCCCTACTAGGCCTTTTGCTTGATCTTTTGACGGTTTTGGTTGGTTTTGTTTGTCCTTAACCTTAGGAATATAGACAACGGCAAAAGTTGCTAGCCCTACTAGCAAGACGAGCACCGGAACTAAAAGTAGATAGTGCATATGTTTATCTTTTATATTATCTCTATTTAATTCCCTATATGCAATCTAGGCTTTTAACTTAAAGTTAATGTATTATGAACTGTACAACCGAGGCCCCTTCGTCTAGCGGTCCAGGATATCTGGTTCTCATCCAGAAGATCGCGGGTTCGAATCCCGCAGGGGTCACCAAGTCAGAATTTTGCGCCAGTCAAAGATACTTCTCTGTTAATGTATCTTGTAAAGTCCGCGCTGTAAAGCCTGTTAAATCGCTTGTCTGTGCGCTAGACGCGCAGCAATTGTAATTGAGTTGTTAGCCTAGACTACAGAAAGTTGCAGCAATAGCCATACGCATATATAACCCCAGCTCATTCTGCTGAAAGTAGTAAGCCTTTGAAGACATATCTACTTCTGGCTCAATTTCGTCTATTCTCGGTAATGGGTTCATAATAATGCAGTCTTGCCCTAGTCTCTCGGCGTCTTCTTTTGTAACAATATATTTTTGTACGATAGTTTGGCTAAAAGTACCAGAAGGGTTAATTGGCGGAAAGCCTGCACTATACAATACTTGCTCTTTTCCAAGGTCAGCTTTTGTAATACTAATAGGCTGAAGCCCAGAGTCTTGGATATATTTCTTTGGTAGCGATAAAGTCTTTGGAGTTATTTCTAGTAGCTTAGTTTTCTTAAACTTTACTAGTAATTGTGCTAGTGAGTGTGCAGCACGTGAGTATCTAGTATCGCCTATAAGTGTAACCGTCAGTTCGTCTAACCGACCAAACCTAACCCAAATTGCATAGGCGTCAATAAGGGCTTGGGTTGGGTGTTCATCGTATCCATTGCCACAATTAACGACTGGGCTGGAAGTGTATGGCAATACCTGTTCAAAAATCTTTGGGTCAGAGTGACGTATAAAGTACATATCCACGTAAGCATTCATAGTGCGAATAGTATCGCTCATACTTTCATGCCAGCCCTTTGATATGCTTGGCTTTGCTTCGTCCAGTATGATACTTTTGCAACCAAGTTTCCAAACGGCAGTCTCGAAGCCTACCCGCGTTCTAGTTGAAGGCTCAAAAAAGAGTAGTCCAGCAAGTTTTGATGTATCAATCTTTGCTGACTTTGTT
>DAHVAE010000021.1 GCA_027314795.1 Candidatus Saccharimonadota bacterium | reverse complement strand
ACTTAAGGCAAGGCGGTGAAAAAAAGGCCCACTTACTTGATCAAATTCAAAAAATAGCAGACATGGCAAACTTTGTATATGTGCGGCAAAAGGGCGTCTACGGTACTGCTACGCCGATTTTAAATACTCAACACCTAATTGGCGATGAACCATGCTTTTATACTTTTAGCGATGATTTTATCTCTGCCACTCCCTTACGCTTCGCCCAGATGCTGGAAGCCTACAATAAATACAAAGCCCCAATTCTAAGTACCATAAAAGTTACCGAGGATAGAGACTATGATCGTTATGGCTTTGCGGCTGGCAGCGTTATTGATGAGGATTATGTTGAAGTCAGCCAAATCATTGAAAAACCAGGCAAAGAATTATCACCTTCAGATCAAGCTACCGTTTGCGGCATGATAATTACACCCGAGCTTCAAGAGTATGTAAACAAGAGCAAGCAGGAGCTTAGCCCAAATAACGAACATCATTACAACGACTCGCTTAAGTTAATGCTGGCAGATAATAAGCGGGTGATAGCTTGCCCTATTAGAAACGCTATCTATCACGACACCGGCGATAAGTTAGACTATCTAAAAACAGTTTTTAAATTTGCTCTTAATGATCCAGATCTCTCGAGTGAGCTAAGACAATACTTAAAAAATGAGCTAGAGGGGTATAATTAAGATATTATGTCGACAGCCAATAGCATAGAACTTCTAATAATCACTATTGTCTTAAGCGCTCTATTTTTAGTTATTATCGTCTTAGTCATTGAAACGATAATAGTCGTATATAAAATCAAGAAAGTTGTCGATCAGGCGGAACGCGTAGTCCATAATGTCAGTTCCGCTGCTGACGTTTTAAGCCAAATGGGTAAAGCCGCCAAAAGTAGGTTCCCGTTACTCAAGTTAATCCATAGTTTCTTTAACGAACACGAGGTCAAGTAATGGCTAAGCTTAGGAAGTTAATTAGCGGTGGTGTCGGTTTAGTAGCTATTGGTTATGCGCTAGGAGTATTAACGGCGCCTAGAAAGGGGTCTCAAACCAGAAAGAAGCTTAAAAAAACTGCCAAAAGCTCTATAGCCGATTTAGAACGAGACTTAAAAACCATATATAGCCAAACTAAAGCCACATTAGATCAGTTAGCTAAAAATAATCCAGAGTTAACAACTAGATATAAAAACGCTAAGTCGGCAGCCTTAAAGTCACAAGCAAAAGTAAAGACGGTTATTAGCGCCATACACGGCGAAGACAATGTTGACGAGGATCTAGATGAGGCCCTAAAAGATGCAAGGCAAGTATTAACTGATCTGAAGAGATTTATTAAGAAAGATTAGCTTTTAACATTACTGATTAGGGTTTTTTGACTCCAAGAATGCTTGCATGAATTTAAAACTTTTTTGGTTAACGCTTGGGCTTTGACCAAGCACCATCCTTAGGCCGTACTCACCATGCTTCTCGACTGCGCTGTCTACTTGATCGACAAGCTCTTTTAAAGTAGATAACCTCAGTCCGTTAAAACTATTCCTCATGTGGCTTGAATAATGTTCTGGTGCTTCATCAAAGTCTAAATTTACATGTAAGTAACTTTCTGGTTTAAACCATGCATTGCCAATAAACTCTTCTGGGTAATGACGATAAATGTAAAGATCAACCAAGATACCCCACGTTCTATCAGCTACAAGCGTTCCAAAAGCCTTGTTTTGGACGCCAAACTTTCTAAACTCCGATTTATCTATAATTACGTCTTTAACTCGCTCTCTTGAAGCTTTACTTGCAGTCCTGATTAAACCAGGCACATCAAAATGTTCTTGTGATTGGCCGACAACTACCTTAGCGCTGGCTAAGCTACTTTGACTAGTACTTCGTATAACTATTGGTAAAATACCATCACTACGATCTATTCTAAGCTGGCTGGAGAAGCTTTGTTCTGAAACTTGCTCCGGCTTAAGTCCATATACTGTTTCAAAATCTTCTAATTCTGATCGTAAATGATTGAATAAATCGCTAACTTTTTCAGGTACTATATGCTCGACGCCGGTACTGGCTTGTAGTGAAATCAACTTAGCGATACCATTTAATGCCATAAACGTAGTCCCGGGGTACTCTAAGGTTGTAACGTCAGCCGCATCCTCATACCCCTGCCCAATTACAAATATGGGCTTACCATCGCCGCTATCTCTTAAAGCAGCTAAAGTGTCACCGTTAAACAAAGGGTCAACTTCACAGTTTTTTTTAAAGGGCGGCATAAAACTCTCCTTATTTATTTCAAAACTTTATAATATTAATAGCAGACTATCAATAGTGATAGTGTTGAGTTTATCTTGTATAATTTAACTAAATATGCCACCCGTTATGGAGGGACAATTGGTTCAAAGAAAAACCCTAACTGCTAAAGATTTCGTACACCTGCACAACCATACGCAGTATAGCCTACTTGATGGGCTAACCAAGATTCCAGAACTCATGGAAGCAGTTAAATCCGCCGGCATGGAGTCGGTTGCCATAACTGATCATGGTACGCTAAGCGGACTTATTGAGTTTTATAAAGAGGCTAATCATAAATCAATCAAGCCGCTGCTGGGGATAGAAACCTACGTCGCAGCTAGAAAACTAAGCGACAAAGAAAGTAACTTAGATAAGGAAAATTACCACTTAATATTGCTCGCTATTAACAACGCAGGCTATAAAAACTTAATGAAGTTATCTTCAATAGCTAATCTTGATGGCTATTATTACAAGCCACGAATAGATCGCCAAACACTCGCTAAGTACGCAGAAGGTCTAATTTGCTTAAGTGGCTGTATGGGCAGTGAAATTGGACAAGCACTAGATCAAGGGCTGTATGACCAAGCTCTTAAAATTGCCAAATGGTATAAAACCACCTTTAAAGAACGCTACTATCTGGAAGTCCAAGATCACGGCCACCCAAATCATCCAACCTATAACAAAACCCAAGAAAACATTAATAACCAACTGTTTAAAATTGCCGACCAGCTCAAGCTCCCAATGGTTGTTACTAGTGATGCTCATTATTTAAAACCTGAAGACCAAACAGCCCATGAAGTTTTGCTTTGCATTCAAACAAACTCATTCCTAGCCGATAAAGACCGCATGAGCCTAAGTGAGTTTAATCTTTACGTTACCGATCCAAAAGAAATCATCAAACGGTGGGGTAAAGCTCACCCTGAGTTAATTAAAAACACTAAAATAATAGCCGATAAATCTGACGTAACTATACCACTAGGCAAAATACTAATACCTAAGTTTCCACTACCAACCGGCCAAAACGAAAAGACGTTTTTAGATTTACTTGTTCACCGCGGCCTCGCCTGGCGCTACGGCCGGCTAAGTCGTGATGAAGCTGCTAAACTGACGCTTGAAAAGACTAAAGAAGTACTACCAAAAGAGATACTCGAACGAGCCGAGTATGAACTGAGCGTTATACACTCCATGGGTTTTAGCGGTTACTTTTTAATTGTGCAAGACTTTATTAACTGGGGTAAAAACCATAAGGTTATTTTTGGTCCTGGCAGAGGATCATCGGCTGGCTCAATAGTTTCTTATGCTTTACGAATTACCGAAGTTGATCCACTTGAATATAATTTGATGTTTGAAAGGTTCCTAAATCCTTCGCGGGTATCGATGCCAGATATAGACATAGATATCCAAGATACACGTCGTGACGAAGTAATTGAATACTGTGTTCGTAAGTACGGCAGAGAAAAAGTTGCCAACATTGTCACTTTCGGTAAGATGGCAGCTAGAAACGCGGTCAGAGATGTTGCAAGAGTTTTAGAGGTACCCTACGCTGAAGCTGATCGACTAGCCAAAATGTTGCCACTGCCAGTCCAGGGCAGACATATACCTCTGAAGAAGTCACTGGAATCCGATCAGCAACTGAAAGCTGAGTACAAGACAAACGAAACAGCAAAAAAGGTTTTTGACTTGGCCATGCAGCTTGAAGGCACCATTAGAAGTCACGGTGTTCATGCTGCCGGTGTTGTTATAGCACCTGACTATATAGTCAACTTTACTCCTCTAGAGATGGCTCAAAAAGGTGTTATAGCTACTCAATACTCAATGGGCCCAATAGATGAGCTGGGACTGCTTAAAATAGACTTTTTAGGCTTGTCTAACTTAACAACGATTAGAAACGCCCAGCGAATAATCCGAAGGGTATATAAAGATTCCATTAACATTGACGAACTACCCAATGACGATAAGCAGACCTTTGATCTACTCCGTAGAGCCGATACAGTTGGAGTTTTTCAAATGGAATCAGCCGGTATGAAGCGTTATCTTAAAGAGCTTAAACCAACTATATTCACGGACATCATAGCCATGAATGCCTTATATCGGCCAGGTCCTTTGTCGGAAATTCCACGGTTTATCGAGGGCAAGAACCATCCGAAAAGCATTAAGTACTTGCACCAATCACTAGAGCCAATACTTAAAGACACTTATGGAGTGATGGTTTACCAAGAGCAAATTATTCAGTTACTGCAAAGAGTAGCTGGCTATTCCGCAGGCGAGGCCGACCTTGTACGTAAAGCTATCGGTAAAAAAAAGCGAGATATCCTTCAAGGCGAAGAACCTAAGTTTATTGACGGCTCTCTTCGTCAAGGCTTGACTGAAAAGCAAGCCAAAGAGCTTTGGTCTCAAATTCAGCCTTTTGCGGACTATTCATTCCCTAAAGCCCACGCCACCTGCTATGCCCAAATTTCTTATTGGACGGCTTACCTTAAAGCTCATTACCCCGATGCTTTTATGGCAGCCCTGATGACTACAGATTATGACAATATCGATAGACTAGCTATCGAGATAGCTGAATGCCGCCACATAGGTATAGAAGTTCTAGCGCCGGATATTAACGAATCATTTGTAGAATTTGGTATTGTACCCAAAAAGAACCAAATTCGGTTTGGCTTTAAGGCTATTAAAAACGTTGGTGCTGCTGCTGCTGAAGCCATAGTTGAAGCCCGGGGTGAAAATCCATTCACAAGTCTTGAGGACTACCTAACTAGAGTGAATGCAAGGATAGTTAACAAGAAAGCTCTTGAAAGCCTGATTAAAACTGGAGCCTTTGACCGATTTTACGAAAGATCTGTGCTTCTAAAGAATATAGACCTGCTGATAGCTTATGCTGCCAAACACCAAAAAGTCGTTGAGTCGAAGCAGCTAAACCTTTTTAATGAAAATGACTCTACTGACTCCAATCTAATTAGCGCCAAACTGGACTTAGATACGAACAATAATAAACAAACTGACAAGCAATATTTAAATTGGGAAAGAGAGCTGCTTGGCATATATTTAAGTCAGCATCCGCTGGCTGATCTAACCAACTATTTAAAAAAGAATTGCCTACCGCTTAATCAGATAAAGGGCTTGACTAATGATGCACCTGTTACCGTTGGCGGATTAATCCTCGAGCTGAAAGAGGTAAACACTAAAAAAGGTCAACGTATGGCTTTTATGCGAATTGAAGATATGACTAGCGAACTTGAAATGGTGGTATTCCCTAAAGTTTACGCTAAATTCATGAGTTATTTATCAAGAGACAAAATATATCTTTTTCATGCCAGAGTGTCTTCAAGAACTTCGTCTGTAAACGATAATCAAAAAAGCCTAGTCCTAGAGAGCATTGAACAAATAGCTAATGAAGCGACCAAAGAGGCCGAAGACGACGGTAATCTTAAGGCTAAAGATGATCTTAAGTTATATATCAAACTCAAAGATACTTCTGACGACCGGCTACTAACTAATCTTAAAAACACCATAGACAAATACCTTGGTGACACCAAGGTAATTTTAGTTTTAGACGAGATAAATGCTCGCCAGGCTATTAGACTACCTAAGGGGTTCGACCATTCAAACCAAGAAGCCTTGGGAAGATTAAAAGAGCTTGTCGGAGTTGAAAACCTTGCTCTAAATTAACGTAGCATTATATAAAGCCCAGCAATAAATAAAGCGAAAACAATATCGAGCATGAAGTTACGAGTAACAATTTGCTCACCTTCAAGGACTAACTTTTTAAATATTCGCAAGTGGCGAAAGGCCAACCAAACAATTAACAGGACTAATGAGCCGGTCATTAAACCGATAAGTAAGCTGTTGTGGCTACCGATTATTGAGTCTATTCGGGCGCTATTGGTAGTTGTAACAAAACTATTGCTAAAGGACCTTGGCAGATAATCGTTAGCTATAAAGGCGCCACCTAAGATAAGGATTATTGGTAAGTACGGCCAATATGGCTTTAAATACTTGCCACTTTTACGGTGATGCGAACCAGTCACTTTTCGTTGATTAACCGTAGTGCGATGTTTTGTTTTTACTAAAGTCATTTTCTTTAATAGTTTAGTTATATTATACCTTATCAAACGCTATTTAGGGCACTCTCCGTGAGACTATCGAAGACTAACAAAATTTACATACAAATGAAGCACTTAAATATTGCTTACAGTACGTGTAGGTATAGTCGCCGCCACAACAATGTGGCATATGCTGAACAACTGTGTTATAATATACATAATGAAAAAGACATTTGAGAAAGTTGGCAAAGTCTTAGCAGCTGGGCTAGCGGCAGGTATCGGCATTACAGCATGTGGCGAAGCTAAACCTTCTTCTAGCTCGGTCGAGGTAAGAATACAATCACAGATAGATGGGCTGAGCACAAGCAACACTTCATTTGTCGGCTCTACAGCCGTTAATATCGGTGCTATTGAAAAGAATTGGGTGTCAGTTTTACCTAACGATACACAAATCGAACTTCAGGTAACCTATCCTACTAAAACCAATGCAAAAGGCTTACCGACTAACAAGTATAGTACGAGTGCGGTCGAAGGTATAGATGTGACTTTTTATAATCCTGGAGCAGACCTTAAGAACACAAAACCTGAAGCTGCTTATGACTTAGGTAAAGAAGTTAACGGTAGATGGGAAGCAACTTACTACCAGTACGTGTCCTCAAGTAGCGAATTTAGTATTAGCGAAAAAAACCAAACGACAGTAGAAACTCAGGCTAGCCCAGGTTCAATTCCGCTGAAAGTTACCACGAGCCCAGCAGAGGCTCGCAGCATATATAAACAAGTAGTCGGCGAGGTTGAAACCACCATAGATCATATAAGCAACGATAACAACATTGCTATTAATCCAAACGCAGTTCAAATTTAATCAAGATATTCACTATCAGCTAGATTCTGACACTGGAATAGCCATTAGAATTGCATCTAGAATAACCTAAGTTCTATACCTTATCTCTTTGTTAAACGCCGATTATCAACAGTATGGTAAAGCCGGGGTAGGATTATAGGCTTCGTTGTTATTTATTTTTCACCTACAAGTTGCCTCAAGGTAAGGATATTTATTTTAGATTCATGCACCGCAACAGTAGCCTGCCATTTGGATACGTTCATAGACATATTGGGTCCTAACTAAAACTAAATGAAGCTACTGGCCTGTAGGTAAAACTGACTTTATGTATACGGCCCGCTTGGCTTAAAGCGAATCGACATTAGAATTTAAATGCACGATAGCAAACAAGGCCATGGCTGCTGCCTGAACAACGTTAAATGACTCCTTTTTACCTAACATCGGTATTTCAACAATCAGGTCGCATAGTTTGATTTCATCGGCCTCTAAGCCAGTTGTCTCGTTACCTAAAATAACCGCAATCATGTCTTTCGGTCTGAAGTTCTTAATATTTATGGCTCTTTTATGTTGCTCCAGACCCACAATCTGATAACCGTCATTTCTAAGCTTACTAACTTCAGCAGCTAGGTTATTAATCTTTCTCCAAGGCAGCATCTTTTGAGATCCTAAAGCAGTTTTCTCAATTTGCTTTTCTTGTTTTATGGCTAAATAATCTAATCGCTTATCTCTAGTTAATTTAGGGTAGGGGCTGTAACCGCTTAATAATAACTCGCTAACACCCAGACCCTCTGCAGTTCGAAATAACGAGCCGACATTATGAGTACTCCGTATATTGTGAGCAATTAAGACAACTCTTGAATTTTTATTTAAGCTTCTAGGCATAAGCATTTATAATACGTTCCATGAGTCAAGACGCCAGGCTAGATGAAGAACAATCAACCGAAAGGCGAGCTCGAGTACTAGGGCTAAATTACGTTGACACCTCTAAGATTACTAATAAAACATTATACAGTGATATATTATCGACTCCACAGATTAAACAACTCAGGGTCGTACCAATTCAGGCCGACAAAAGTAACATTTTGTTTGGTATAACAACAACTACGTCCCAACAAACGCTTAACTGGCTAAATCAGACATATAACGATCAGCGACTGAAAACAGCCCTAATCTCAGACAATGGGTTTAATGATTACCTTAACCTCTATGACCCGCCGCCAAAGATTACCTATAAAGAGATCGAATTATCTAGCGCATCTAGCGATCAAATGGTCGTTGAGATATCTAATATTTTAAATCAAATTAAAGCTAACGACATGCTTGCCTACCTGGTTCAGCAGGCCCACCGTTTAAACGCTTCGGATATCCACCTTGAATCTCAGGTCAATGGGGTTAGGATCCGTTTTCGTATTGACGGCGTGCTTCATCCCATAGCCAATCTAACTTATGACAAATACCGAGTCTTGTTATCGGCAATTGCTAATGCCGGTGACATCTCAACTTCGTCTAAAGAAGCCCAGCAGGGCCATATCTCCCAATCAGTTACCATGGCAGATAAATCTCACGTTGAAGTTAACGTCAGGCTCGAAACTGTTCAGACGATCCACTCTATGGACGTAGTCATGAGGTTATTTAACTTAAACGAATCGATGTATAATCTCGATAAACTAGGCTTATCTCAGACAGAACGAGCAGTAGTTGATGGTATTATCTCTAAACCAAGTGGCTTAGTCATGATTGTTGGTCCGACAGGGTCAGGTAAAACTACTACCCTTTATTCAATGCTTCAGTCGCTATCCAACGAAGAGAGGAAAATCATCACTATTGAGGACCCGGTTGAATACCAGTTTAAAGGCATTACGCAGATATCAGTTAAAACCTCAGAAGAAGCTAACGAGTCTATTTTCGCTGATCAGTTAAGAGCTGTTTTAAGGCTAGACCCAGATATTATCATGGTTGGCGAGATAAGGGATATGGATACAGCGAGAGCTGCCTTGCAAGCCGCCATGACTGGCCACTTGGTCTTAAGCACCTTTCATGCAAATTCAGCTGCTGCTGCCATTACTCGCCTGGCAGACATAATTAATCAAAACCCGCTGTATATATCAGCTATCCGTCTAGTAATGGCTCAAAGATTAGTTCGAAGCCTAGACCCAAGTTCTAAACAGGCATACCAGGCAACTGCAGACGAACTAAATAGACTTAATGAAATAATTAACGGTTTGCCTGCCAATGTTCAAAGGCCAGACTTGAATAACTTAGAACTATTTAAACCATTAGCGACAGCAGCTAATCCTTACGGCTATAAAGGCCAGATAGCAATTCGTGAACAATTCTTAATGTCTGACGATATCAGATCAATACTAACCTCAACAGATAAACGTGTGACCGCACCACAAATCGAAGCGGCAGCAATAAACAGTGGCATGGCTACGATGATTCAAGATGCTGCTCTTAAAGTTATTGCCGGGCTGACAACACTTGAAGAAATGTTCAGGGTTGTCGGTTAGATAGTATTTTGCTTGTTAATCTTTTAGGTTGTACAATATGCATCTATGAATACCTCATTCGAAACTGCCGATGCTACAGACAGACTTAGCTGTCAATTTACCAACGATGCATACGTAATTCCAGCATTAATTGAAACAGGAATGCCAAGGACAGATGCTATTGCTATAATTACGGGGTTAGTGGCACCTTCTTTTTTTGAACACTCAGACACAATAGGACAAGAAGCTCAGGGCCTGGCTGACTGGCATAATGAACTTCGTCAGAAATGCTCAGAACGATTCCAACATTTTTGTAGCGAGCTTCCTGACATGAACAGGGAGGCTGTAAATTCTTTAGATGAAATGATACTAATGAACGGGATCCGAAGGGGCGTAAAGCATGCAATGGTGAAAAGTTATCATTTTGCAGCACTAAGAAAAAAGTTACTAGTAGAAAATCACTTTTAAAAATTATGAAACTATCTAGCTACTCAACTAATAGTTAACTGC
>DAHVAE010000020.1 GCA_027314795.1 Candidatus Saccharimonadota bacterium | reverse complement strand
GAAATCCTAAGGGTCTTTGATAAAAATACAGAAGATAACCCAGAGAGCAGCTACTTTTTTTTACTTTGCCAGCTAATAATGTTATTAAACGAAGCTTCTGTTTCGATCACTTTTTTAGAGTTGTATTTTAAGTCAAAGTTACTGATGTTGGCAGGTCATTCACCCAATCTTCTAACTGATGTGAATAATCAGCAACTTAACGAAAACTGGAAGTATGATTTAAACGTGTCTTCGATGGCACTAAGGCTATCTCCGAGCGGAAAATATAAGGCAGGACATATTAAATTGTTAAGGTTACTTTTTGATTCAGCAGATAGCCAAAAAGTGTTTAACGTGCAGCTAAAAAATCATGAGGATGTTGACCTGAAACCAGCTATAGATGCTATGTTTAGGACCTATCTTTCGGTATAATTGGCTTCAAGATGGAAAGTTTCTCTCTCGAAGACATTGTTAGTTTATGTAAACGTCGTGGCTTTATTTTCCCGGGGTCTGAAATATATGGCGGACTATCTGGTACGTGGGACTATGGACCACTTGGTGTCAGCTTAAAGCGTAATATAGAGAATCTTTGGTGGCAAACTTTCGTAGATAATCAAAGCAATATGTATGGTCTTGATAGTGCTATTTTAATGAATTCAAAAGTCTGGGAGGCTAGCGGCCATGTGGACACCTTTAATGATCCTTTAATAGAGGATGTAGTGACTAAAAAACGTTACCGACTCGATCATTTACTAGAAGAAAACGGTATCAATACTGAGGCTATGGATCTGCAACAAATGTCGGCACAAATAGCTGAACATAAGATTAAAAGCCCTGACGGTAATGACCTTGGTAATGGTGCACAATTTAATTTAATGTTTAAAACCTACGCCGGTCCAGTTGAAGATGAATCAGCAGTAGTGTACTTGCGCCCAGAAACGGCTCAGGGAATGTTTGTTAACTTTAAAAATATACTCGATACATTTTATCCTGATTTACCTTTTGGTATTGCTCAGATTGGTCGATCTTTTAGGAATGAAATATCTCCACGTGACTTTGTTTTTCGCTCTCGAGAATTAGAGATTATGGAGTTTGAATACTTTATAAAATCTGAAGATTGGGAGGCTGAATTCAATACGCTTCTAGAAATGCAGAGAAAATGGTATACCGAAGTCCTAGGACTAAGCAGCGATCACATTAGCGAGAAGGAAATTGGTGAGTCAGAGAGGGCTCATTACAGTCGACGAACTTTAGACTTTGAGTATGCCTATCCAATGGGGCCAAAGGAGATTGGTGGTTTCGCATATCGTACAGACTTTGATTTAGCGAATCATCAAAAACTATCTGGTAAAAATATGGAATATACAGAGAAAGGTACTACCAACTCTTTTATACCTCATGTACTAGAGCCAACTTTTGGGCTGGACAGGCATGTTTTAGCAGTTCTTTGTGAAGCATACACCCAGGACGAGATTAATGGTGAGAAACGCACGTTACTTAAGCTCAGTCCGAAGCTGGCGCCGTATAAGGTTGCGGTTAGCCCTTTGCTTAAAAATAAGAAAGAACTTGGAGAAAAAGCTCGCCAAGTTTTTAATGAAATTAAACAAATTTGTCCAAATGTTGCCTGGGATGATAATGGTAATATTGGCAAAAGGTATCGCAGGCAAGATGAAATCGGGACGCCTTACTGTGTAACCATAGACTTTACTACTCTGGAAGATGATACGGTAACGCTTAGAGATCGAGATACCACAGAACAAAAGCGCATGCCGATTCAAGAATTAACTAGCTTTTTTGCCAAATTTTAAGTTATTAAATCTTAAATCATTTTGATTTGTAGCTTGGGTCGAGTGCTGCTAGCATGGCCTTAAATGACCCAACAGCAAGCCCTAAAAATTATGCTAAACGGCAATAATATTTTCCTTACCGGTCCGCCCGGCTCAGGGAAGACCTATCTATTAAACCTGTTTATAGAACAAGCTAGAAAAAGGAAGCTTAATGTAGCCGTTACAGCTACTACCGGCATTGCGGCTACTCATTTAAATGGGATTACAATTCATTCCTGGGCGGGTATTGGGTTATCAGATAGTCTTTTAGTTAAAGACAAACTCAAATTACTAAATAGAAGTAAGCTGTCTGATCGATATCGGTCAACTGACGTTTTAGTTATTGACGAGATATCTATGTTAGATGCAAACAGATTGGATTTAATAAACGATCTAGCTAAATTGCTCCGTGGCAGCAATAAAGCTATGGGCGGCATGCAGGTGGTTTTAGTTGGTGATCTGTTTCAATTACCGCCCGTAAGTAAGCAGCTGGTTTCATATGTATATTTAGCTAAAAGTTGGCAGGAGCTAGAGCTCAAGGTATGTTACTTGACAGAGCAACATCGGCAACAGGCTGGCGATGAATTAAATTCTATACTTCAGGCAATCAGAGAAAATCGTGTTACTGAACAAGAATTAGCTATTTTAAGATCTAAACTTAATGTTAGCCAAAAAGTTCGTACTAACACTTTAAAGCTGTATTCGCATAACTTTGATGTAGATAAAGTTAATATTGCTAACCTTACGTCTCTGAAGGGCAAGGAGAGGCGATATAAGATGCAGACCAGAGGCTCTGCGAAGGAAGTAGAAAGGCTCAAAAAGTCTATACTAAGCCCAGAAGTCTTAGGGCTAAAAGTTGGTGGTGAAGTAATATTTACAGCCAATGATTACAAATCTGGCTATGTTAATGGCGACAGGGGTAAGGTTGTAGCCTTTAAATCTGGTTATCCTGTAATACGGATGCAAAGGCAAGCATATATCATCCTGAAACAGCACAATTGGCGTGCAGAGGTAGATGGTATGGTACTGGCTGAAGCTTGGCAACTGCCACTCAAGCTAGCTTGGGCAATTACTATCCATAAAAGCCAAGGGATGAGCTTAGATGAGGCAGCAATAGATTTGAGCCATGCTTTTAGTGTTGGTATGGGCTACGTGGCTTTATCTAGACTACGTAATATTGAAGGACTATACTTACTGGGCCTAAACAAGATGTCGCTATTTGTAGATGCTAAAGTTCAGGATTTTGATAAAAAACTACGTATCGAGTCAGATAAACAAGTGTTAAGATAAGTATAATCAAAGGATAATTTATTGAGAACGAGATTTCGTAAAAACAAAGCAGTTTATGCTTTTATAGATAGTCAGAACCTCAACCTGGGCACGCAGCGTATGGGCTGGAAGATGGATTGGCGTAAGTTTAGACAATTTTTAAGAAAAGAATATTCAGTTACTAAGGCATATATGTTTATAGGTTATATGGCTGAAAACGAGTCACTTTATGAGTATATGCATAGCTTAGGTTATTTAGTGGTGCTTAAACCAACTCTAGAGATTCACGCACAACCTAAAGAAGGTGAAAATAAAGATGCAGATAAAAACACCGTAAAGGGTAATGTTGATACGGAAATAGTCCTAACAGCGCTTAAAGAAATGCACAATTATTCAAAAGCTATAATTGTATCTGGAGACGGCGATTTTTATAGCCTTATAGAATACTTACTTAGTAGGCAAAAATTAGCCTGGGTGATGGCACCTAATTGGCAATATTCCACTTTATTAAAACCATTTGAGAAAAATATCATTAACTTAGATAAACTTAGGGGTCGTTTAGAGTATAGGTCTAAGAAAACAGTCAGTAAAAAACACGATGACAACTAAAAAACCAAAGGTAGTGGTTATCGGTGGTGGCACCGGCAGCTTTACAGTGCTAACTGGTTTAAAAAAGCTAGATTGCGACTTAAAAGCTCTTGTAAATATGGTTGATGATGGTGGCTCCACAGGCCAGCTTAGAGACGAATACGGAGTCTTGCCGCCTGGTGACATTAGGCAGTGTCTGGTGGCTTTAAGCGAGGCGCCAGTGTCTCTAAGAAACCTGTTTAATTTTAGGTTCCCAGCCGGTAGCAGTCTAGGCGGTCATTCGTTTGGAAATCTTTTTTTAAGTTCTGTAGAGATGATGACAGACAACTTCCTTGAAGCAGTGAAAATGGCATCCGAAGTACTTAACATAAAAGGCGAGGTATTACCTGTTACAACGGAGAAATGCCAGTTGATAATGGACTATAAAGGAGAACAGATAATTGGTCAGAAGGCAGTAGATAATAAAAAACTTCAGATTGGCTCCAGACCGTCGCTGTATCTTAAACCAAAAGCCAAGATAGCTCCCGAAGCGTCGAAAGCTATTTCTAAAGCGGATTTAATAGTTATCTCACCTGGTAATTTATATACCTCATTAATCCCAACTTTATTGGTTGACGGTGTCCCTGATGCCCTAAAGAATTCCAAAGCTGCGGTAGTCTATATCTGTAATCTGGTTAATAAACCAGAAAACACAGCTATGTTCAAGGTGAGTGATTACGTAGCTGAATTAGAAAGGTTTGCAGGTAAAGACACAATAGATTTTGTAATTTACAATATTGATCCGCCATCAGAAGAACTGTTAGTCAAATATGCAAGAAATGATGAGCATCCGGTAATCATTGACGAACAAACTCTTCGGCAAGCGAAATATATAGCCAAACCCGCTAAATTACTATCATATATAGGAGCAAAACAGGATAAAAATGACTTTCTATTAGAGAGGTCGCTATTAAGGCACAACAGTGAATCTCTAGCGAACGAGGTTCAAAAAATACTTGAAGAACAAATAATTTAACAGATTTGACTATATAACAAGCTTATGCTATTATACACATAGTAATGCTTCAAAATACAACATTGTTTATAAAAAGTTATGCGAGCTTCCTAGGCATAAGTATTATGTCTCTCGCGACTATAGTTGGTATGATGAGAATGCCCAATCATAGTGTTAATCGCTACGTTCTTCCGGGTCAAGTTATAAGGGTTGAAACCAACAATACTGATGACATCAACAATCCGGTTAGCAGAGAAAAGGATGATGTAGTGCCTGCTTATGTTAGTTATAGCGAAACTCAACGTACTCCTTCTAGGTCAGGTAAGTATTAATTCGTAAAAAAAGTGTTCAAAATATTGTACTTGATACTTATCCCCTAAAACCTGTGGATAAATACGATATTCAATTATTATTTACATCTGTTAGTTTTCAATCTGTTATATAAAGCAACATAAAAGCTCGAAAATTTAGCCGAATAATAATACTGTGGATAAGTGGTGTTAGAAACACCACTTTTTTATTATTTAATGCTTGTGGTGGGGAGCTGTGGGGAGTATGCTCTTGTTAGTGGGTAATCGTGGGTAGGCCAAAATAGCTTACCTCGCGCAAAAATAAAAAAACCACTAATGAAATAAGGGATGGCGACAATAGATTATTTCGAACGAAAGCTGGATAGCAAAAGGCGGTTATCAATACCGACTGAGCTTAGGCACGAGTTCGCAAGTGGAGTGGTTGTCACCCGCGGCTTTAAAAAGTACCTACATCTGTACTCGAAAGATGTATGGGGCCAAGAAGTTGAGCCACACCTCATTGGGAACATACTAGATGAGGCTACGGCTGATTTGAACGTTCAATTTAGAACGGGCAAGGCAGAGGGGCAGATTGACCTGAAACAAGGAAGATTTAGTCTTGAGCAGCACCTCTTGGATTACGCCGGCATAACGCATAACGTTGTAGCTATCAGGGCAGGTAAATACTGGCGATTGATGGCTAAGTAAAGTTCTTTAAAAATTTAATAGTTAGTTAATGCTCCCTCGAGATTGGCTAACTGGCAGTCAACAAGTGGAACAGGATAGGAACCCACTTAAAATAACCTAGTTCTTTCTTAAAAACACCTCCCAAAACTCCACCTCACACATAAGTCTCTCAATTGACGAACAGGCTATAAAGAATTCTTCTTTACACGTCTATTTGTCCTTTAAAACAAAAATTAAATCAAAACAAAAAGTTGGCTGCTGGTTAGGTGACCTTGGAAAAACAAAAACAAGCAAAAAGGATACACCAAAATAAAAACCAAAAACAAAAAGCACGAACCAGTCCTTATTAAAGAGGTATTGCGGCTACTAAAGCCCAAGAAAGGTGATAGTTATCTCGATTTAACGGCCGGTTATGGTGGGCACTCAACGGCAATATTAGAAAAAACTGCTAGGCCCGATCTAGCAGTATTAATTGATCGTGATGATCAAGCAGTAGCGGAACTAAATAAATTGTTTGGTTCATCTAGTGCAAGAATCATTCATGATGACTTCTATAGAGCCTGTAAAGAGCTAGTTTCATCAAAAATGCAGTTCGATTTGATTTTGGCCGATCTTGGAGTATCGTCACCGCACCTTAACGAGGGTAGTCGTGGATTTTCGTTCCAGCAGGATGGGCCGCTAGACATGAGAATGGATAGACGGCAAACATTTACTGCTGATACGATAATAAACCATTTTCCCAAAGAGGAAATTGACCGCATCTTAAAGGATTACGGCGAAGAGTCAAAAGCTAGTTTAATAGCTGAGGCAATTGCCAATAATCGACCGATATACTCTACCAGTGAGCTGTCGGCAGTAATAGCGGCAGTTTATGGTGGGCACAGCCGCCATAACCCTGCAACTAAAACCTTTCAGGCCTTGAGAATTGCAGTCAATAATGAGCTAGACCTATTAGCGGATAGTCTACCGCTTTGGTTAAGGCTTTTGTCTCCTGGAGGCAAATTAGCAGTTATAAGCTTCCATAGTCTGGAGGATAGAATTGTTAAACAGTTTTTTGCTGCCCATAGTGGTAATCGCTATGACAGCAGCTTAAAGCTCCTCACTAAACATCCTGTCCACGCTAACTTCATTGAAACTGCCCATAATCCACGAGCCAGAAGTGCTAAACTTCGGGCCGTAGCGAAAATAAAAAGAAAGGGAGTTGTCTCAAATGCCAATTCAGGTTAAGAGCAGATCCCGTACGTACAAGGTAAAAGTTAGGGTATTATCTTAACATAACCTAGTACAGCCTAGCTTAAGAGATTTCTTTTAAGCTAGGCACCAAACAAATATAAAACTAAAAGTAGTAAAAATATGACATACTCTTCAAGCCTCGCCATGAATCGCACACGCTATTCTGGACGTAATCGTAACTCTGTCAGTTTTGCCTTAACAAAGCGCAAAATTGGGCCAATAAGTAACACTATCATATTAGTAGTGTTAGCTTGCTTATTGGGCTTAATTTACTTAACTCAAGTAACCAAAACTAACACCTATGGTTATCAAATTGCTAACTTGCAAACTAAGCAACAGCAGCTTGAAAACCAAAAGCAAAATCTTGAGGTAGCCCAAGCACAGTTACAATCTCTTAATCGTGTTCAAAATAGCTCTGTTGCTAAATCAATGGTAGCTGTTACACCAAGTGCCACGTTGACCCAATAACCTATCTGTTATTGGGGCTTAGGCGAGTATAATATATGTTGGATGAGTCCAAAAAACATAAATCTCAAAATAGGATATATTAAGCGCATCCGTATTCTTTACGGAGTGATAACATTAATAGTAGCTATTTTTGTTATACGACTATTTTACGTGCAAATTATTAAATACAGCGAATATAAGAACGCTGCACTGAGTTATCAACTAAAACAATATCAAATACCTGCGATCAGGGGATTAATTGAGGCAAAGGATGGTAATCAAATTGTACCGATAGTGTTAAACCAAACACTCTATACTCTTTATGCCGATCCTCAATATACTAAGAACCTGCAGAGCATAGCAGACAAAATCTCAAGTGTTATTGGCGGTAGTAAGTCATTTTATGCCAACCAGATGGCTACTCCTCACGAGGAGTATGTAATCTTAGCAAAGAAATTAACCCAAAATCAAAGTAATAAAATCTTGAGTTTTAAGATACCCGGTATTGGCACGCAGCCCAATGCCTATAGGGCATATCCAGACGGTAGTCTGGCGGCACAATTACTAGGTTTTGTTAACCCAAGTGGTCAAGGAGAATATGGTATAGAACAGGCCCTTAATAAAGAACTTGCCGGAAAACCTGGAAGGGTAAAAGCCATTACAGATGCCAGCGGCGTTCCGCTGCCTGCTACTAATGGCAATATTGAAACTGCGCCTGTAAACGGCAGTAATGTTGTGTTAACCATTAACCTTGGGATGCAAGAACAGCTGGAACAAATATTAGCTAAAGACTATAAGTCAACAAAGTCACAGGGATTAAGTGCAATAATTATGAACCCTAGTAATGGCCAAATAGTTGCAATGGCTAATTACCCAACTTACGATCCTGCAAATTATCAAAATGTTACAAACCCAAAATTATTTGAAAATGCGGCTATAACAGATGCTATCGAACCGGGATCTGTTATGAAGACTTTGACCACACCTGCAGCACTTAATTTAGGCGTAATTCAACCTAATACGTCGTTTTTTGATCCTGCACACTGGGTAGTTGATGGTTTTAATATTACTGATATTAAGATAGACGGTGGTCCTAGAGAACAAAATATTGCAAGTATTCTGGCACTCTCACTTAATACTGGTGCTGTTTGGATGTTGATGCAGATGGGCGGCGGCCAAATAGACCAAAAAGGTATGGATGCCTGGTATAACTATATGGTAAATCACTATCGATTGGGGCAAATTACCGGAATAGAGCAGGGTTATGAATCAGCAGGATACGTACCTAAACCTAATATGTCTGATCCGAGTATAGATTTAACTTATGCTAACTCAGCATTTGGTCAGGGCGTTCAATTGACGGCATTACAATTAGCGGCAGCCGACTCCAGTATTATTAACGGCGGCACATACTATCAACCGACATTAGTTGCAGAGACCATTAGTCCTAGCGGTAAAGTCACCATAAACCAGCCGAAAGTACTAGTACGCAACGTAGTTAGCCCACAAGTTGGTTCTGATATGATACCCCTAGAGGAAAATGTTGTACAAGCATACCTAAAAGGAGGTTTTAGCTTTATGAATTTTCCACCTCAGTACATGGTTGGTGGTAAAACTGGCACTGCCCAAGTAGCAAAACCAGGCGGCGGTTATTACACAAACATATTTAATGGAACGTATACAGGTTTTGTTGGCGGGAATAAACCTCAATATGTAATTGACGTTTATAACATAAAGCCAAACGTGCCTGGGTATGCAGGCTCTTATGGCGGGCAGCCTGTTTTTGCGGATATAGCCCATATGCTGATTAATGAAGGTTATGTAGCGCCTAAGACTAATTAATAACAGATGATATAATCATAAGAAACTAATATGAATTTCACATTGCATTTTGCCATCTCCAACCACGTTCTTCTTCGTATAATGTCGCTCGGGTTAGCGAGCTTCATGCTAAGCATGCTGATTACGCCGTTATTTACTACACTTGCGTATAGGTTCCAGTGGTGGAAGAAGCCTAGATCTGAAGCATGGTCTGGAGGTGAAGCAACTGTATATAAAAAGCTTCATGCCGCTAAGCACCACCGCAACATTCCTAATATGGCTGGTACGATTTTTGTTATTAGTATTGCGATAGTTACTCTTTTCGATAATTTTTATCGTTCACAAACGTGGCTGCCAATGGTTGGCATGGTCTTTGCAGGGTTTATTGGCCTAATAGATGATACGATGAACATACGTGGCTTTAATAGCAAAATTGCTGGTATGCAGGCTAAAGTTAAATTTGGACTATATAGTATTGTAGCTTTTGCTGGTGGTTGGTGGTTCTATGAAAAATTAGGCGTTCACTCAATTTATTTACCATATATTCATGATTGGAAATTAGGCGTATTTGTAATAATAGTATTTTGGTTCGTGGTAATAGCTACAGCTAACTCAGTAAATATTACTGACGGCCTTGATGGTCTGGCTGGTGGGCTACTAAGTTCATCATTTGCTGCCTACGCAATCATTGCCGTAGTTGAGCATAAATATGCATTAGCAGGTTTTTGTATAACTGTAGTCGGCGCACTGTTAAGCTACACATGGTTTAATATTTTCCCAGCCAGATTCTTTATGGGGGATGTGGGGTCGTTTGCTTTGGGTACGGCTCTAGGCATTATTGCCATGCAAACAAATACCGTCTATGTACTGCCCATAATCGGCATAGTATACGTTATGGAAACTGGTTCGGTAATTATAAATCGGACTTCGAGATTATTAAGACACGGTAAAAAAGTATTCCTGTCTTCACCAATACATCATCATTTTGAAGCTAAGGGGTGGCCAGAAACCAAAGTTACTATGCGTTTTTGGATTTTAGGACAGGCTGCTGCCTTTCTTGGTCTGGTAATCTTTCTGATTAATCGGATGAACTAATGAATAGGATAATGCCTAGAC
>DAHVAE010000001.1 GCA_027314795.1 Candidatus Saccharimonadota bacterium | reverse complement strand
AATTGAACTCGAGTTATATCATTTATGATATTGCCATAAAACTCATCTAGTCGAGCTGATGTTAGCCTACCAACTTCACCCCTGCCAGTAATGAAACCAGCGTCAAACACTGAAAATAATTCAATGCCGCCAGCAAGTTTTGACTTAACTTTTCTGACACCTTGAGCAAGCAAGCTTAGCTTGCCGAACTCGGGCGTTAAGATAGTAATGATACGATCACTATCCCCATAGTTGAGTCTTTTTAAGACTATTGCCTTAGTAGTCTTCTTATTCACTTAGACCTAGTTAGTTGACGAACGCTATTTATAAGCTTATCTAAGCTTGTATCTGGCTTATATGTATAATCAGACACCCCTAAGTGATCACTGAGTAAGTCCCAACTGTCCTTAAGCTCGATATATGGCACGCCAGTATGAATGAGTACCGGCACATCTTGCCACTCTGGGTATGACCTAAACTCGTAAAGAAATTCAATCCCTGAATGTCCGACTAGCTGCAGCTCGAGTACGATAACTTCAGGAGTTTGAGCGTCGGCTTTATTTATTGCGCCCTGTGATGTTGAAGCAAGCTTAACTTTATGCCCAGCCTTTCTTAAAGCTGCCTGGTAGGTTTTGGCAAGTGGCTTATCCGGCTCAATCAGTAATACTTGGCTCATCTTAGACTAATTGTAGTTGGCTACTACCCCTCATTACCGCTCCAAGACCATATAGCCGGTGATGTCTAGAAGCCTTTAGGCTTAAGCTCATAGCATTAAGAATGCTGTCGGCCACAAAAATGCCTGCACCTGCCGAATAAGTTAAATTAACTAAGGGCTGCCTGGCTCGCCCTATTAACCTCCTGCCCTGCCTTAATAAGTTAGCTGTAAGCTCTGGGTTATCTGCGTAAACACCTGCTACTATGCCATACCTACACCGATGTGTAGCTAACTGCAAAGTATATTTAGACTTATCTTGGGCACTTATGGCTTCAATTAGTGATGAACCAAGGCTAACAATTGCTGATTCCAGCCCTTGTCTATGGGCCATAACCGGCTCATATTTACCTGTTATATTAAGTTCTAATTTAACGCCGTATTCCTTAGCTAAGCTGCTAAGTAACTGCCCGCTATCATAAAGTACGGCAGCAACCGACACCGGTTCCTGTTCTAATGCCAGTTTTTGTTGATTCAACTTTAACCCAAGAAGATAGTTATCTATAAGCTGCAAAGCATAACTGGCCGAGTTTTCAATTGATGATAGGTCTTTGACTTTTACCCGAGACAATAACTCTGCCTGCTTTTGGATTTGCATAAAAGGTAGCTTAAGTTGCTCGGCAAGATTCACCATTAACAAATATGAAGACGCAGTATAATCTGCATCATCTAATTTATCCATTTGCTGCCCTCTTTTTTCTCTAATCTAAGACGTATTATACCACCAATTAGCTATTAGAAATTTATGGCGAGAAGCTTAAATTAGGTAAAATGTCACTATTGAACTCACTAAGATAGGCTGTTCCTTCTGTCCAGACCTCTAGAGCGGCACTTCTAAGCGGTAAGATTACTAAAGTACCTTTAACACTACTTTTTAACTGTCCGACCACTTCCACGCCGACAACGCTAGGTAACTTAGGCAAAGAATAGGCTTTAATTGTCACTAGATTCTGTTGAACTAAACCTTCAAAATTCTGCAGTACCGTTGTATAGGGTTGGTTTTCTACTTGAAGCCTAAGGGCGAAATTAGTTTGACCATTATCGTTTACTGAAGGTAGCGTAGCTGGATAAAAATATCCGTCTAGTGGGTAGCCGTTAGTTCCAGATGTATCTACATAAGAACTCCAGTTCTTGGGATAAAACAAGGTTATTGTCCCTTGCGTCTGAGGCCCGACATATTCTGTAAGTGGCTTTTGAGCCTGCACGAAGAAGTTAGCCGTGTCTGCACTGAGCTGTTGTTGCTTAGCGCTTGCCACAGCTGAATTAATTAGCTGCTGGGTGTTGTCTTTATATTTTTGTCTCCCAGAAAATGCCCAAAAACCGAACACTAAGCTGGCAATTAGTACTATTGTTACTGCTACTAAGCCAAGAGTAACGGCGCTTATTGCTCCATGCTGGTTAAGCTTCATTCAATAATCGTAGCGAAGATGCTATAAAATTTCAATTAAACTGAGCTTGATCCCAGTGGACCAGCTGATGAACCACCATCTGATTCTGAAGAATCGCTACTAGATGGCTCACTAGTCTCTGTAACAGTTGGGCTGTCTTCCATAGAGCTAGTTGGAGTTGCTGGCGATTGGGCATCTGCTTCTGGCATTACGCTAACAGCAGGTTCACTAGCAGAAGGCGCTACAGGTTCAGGAGGCGTTACCTCCGGAGCAGCGCTTGGTTCTGAGCTAAGCCCACCAACATTTAGACTACTTTGATCGCTAGTAGCGTCGCTGCTAGGAGTAGCTGGCACACCAGCAGGGTTATCACTCAATCCTGATACAGGATTTAACTGACTATCTCCCTGTTGAGCGTCGTTTAATGGTTGTTGATTGTTTTGATTTTGATCGTCCATACGTTAAACACTATCACATTAACTAAAAATAGTCAAAATCACTTTTTTATTTATATTGATAGATGTAGACTCCTGCTTTTGACTGAGTAGGGGTTTTACCTGGGATTTTAAATGCAAAACTTATTAACTTAACAGGCCTGTATTTATACTTTAAAAGATAGCTGTCTAACTTCTTCATGTACCTCTCAATTAAAAACACGAAGACTGCATCAGCCTGTGGCCAATCCGCTCGCCAATAGTTTGCCCAAATGATTCTTATGGAACCTCTATAACGTACGGTTCGCAAATAACTAATAATTACTAGAATTGGGTTAAGCTCATAACCAACAGATTTTATCCCTAGTTTTGCCGCCGCAATTAAGACTCTACCATCACCACTACCTAATTCTATAAGTACTTGATCTTTACTAAGTTCAGCAAGATCAAGAGCAGTCTCAATTTGCTTGTTTAAAGTTGGCAGATATGGCGCTCCTAGAATAACGCCCATTAAAAAGCAGACTAATACAAAAACTAGAATAAACCACAAAAATAGCATTACTTTTTCGGCTTTGATTGCCGTTGAGTTATTTTAGTGACTTTATTTCTAGCGGATTTAAGATACTTTTCTAGTTGGTCAACAATCATAACCCCTTTTTCATACTCTTTAATTGTTTGGTCTATATCTAGGTTGCTTGACTGTAGGCGCCCAAGAATTGCTTCAAGTTCTTGATTAAGCTTTCTATAATTATTTGTCTCACTCATATTAACCCTTGTCTACCGACTTAACCTCACTAGTTACGCTACCTTTTGCTAACTTTATATCCAATATATCATTTAAGTTAATATAACTAGACGATCGCATGACTTTACCTTGTTTTCTAACAATTGAATAACCTCTTTGAAGGACATTATCTGGGTCGTAGGCAAATAACAGTTCTTTTTTGTGCAGGACATCCTGAAAAAACTGATTAATTATATGGTCGATTAACGTTTGCAGGTGCTCGGATTTTCTATGGATCTCATAGCTCATAACTTCTAAAGTATGCTCAAGCTTTTTATTGAGAGTTTGTCTGCTCACCTTTAAGCTACTTAGCACAGCTCGTTTATCTGGGACTAGCAGTTCAGCAGCATGACTTGGGGTTGAAGCCCTTCTGTCTGCCGCCAGTTCAGCTAAACTAATATCTATTTCATGCCCAATGGCGACTAAGGTTGGTATGTTACTGGCAGCTACCATTCTAGTCACAGCTTCTGAATTAAAAGCAGACAGATCTTCAGGGCTGCCACCCCCTCTGATTATCACCAAAACATCATATTGATCTGGTTGACTATTGAAGTCATCTATAGCCTTAACTATCTGAGAAACAGCTATCTCTCCTTGAACCTGGACATCAATCAGATTAACACTAAGGCCTCGCCAACGATTATTAATAATGTTAACAAAATCATGATATGCAGCTGATTGGGCCGAGGTGATTAGCGCAACCCTGGTTGGTGGATAAGGTAGAAGTCTTTTCTTATCCATATCAAAAATACCTTCTTTAGAGAGTTTTATTTGCAGCAATTCAGCTGCTCTTTTCAAACTGCCCTCACCCACTAACTCAATTTGCTGAACCTGCATACTAAAGCCATAAGTCCTATGCATTCTAGGATTACAAGTAACTTTTAGGAGCATGCCGTCTTCTAGCGGGCTGTTCAGTTGGTAGACCGTGCCAAAAAATTTCAAGTTAGCCAACTCGTCTTTTAAGTCAAAATATATCCATTTATTTTTACTTATTTTAAAATTAGCAAGTTCACCGACAACACTAACTATTGGGTAAGCTAATTCATAGGTCTGATTGACTAGGTCTATAAACTCACTAACGGTTAGGCTTTCGTCGCCAAACATGATCTTACCCTTTAATGCTAACTTTCTCTCTATTTAAAGATTTATGATAGAAGTAATAACCTGGTGGCAGCTGGATTAAAGTATTAACTACACGGTACATTATGACAGCCGGTAGACTAATATCAGCTGGCACACCAGCTATAGCAAGTACAGCAATCATCAGGCCCTCATAAATACCGACTCCTCCAGGAAGAACAGATATCAGCCCTGCAAAATTAGCTACTCCATAAGCAAGAATAATCGCGCCAAAATTAGCAGCTCTACCAAAAGCCAGGAACACCACATACACCGCCATAATCTCTGTAAAGTTTGCAAGCAACGCGTAAAAGAACGGCGCCTTAAGTTCGCTGATGTGGCTCATTATTAGTTGATAATTATCATGAAAGTCATCAAATACTTTCCTAGCTAGCGCTACGTTGATGGTTTCAGGATTCTTATGTAACACTTTGTGTAAAACCCAGTTGACGGCTTTAGTTATTGAACCAAAGAATGAGTTTATACGACTTCTACTCCCAACAATATAGGCAAACAATATTGTTAACACTACGAATAAAGTAGACAGCGTACCGGCAACTAAAAGTGTCAGCTCATTCACCCGGCCAACTATAGCCAAGCTAAAGACGCCGATAATAAGTAACAGCTCAAACGAAATTAACGTTAATGCTAACTTCATTAGCTGTATTAAGGTAGCTTTGCCACCACTAATACCTTCCTTGTCACTAACTCTAATACCAAAATAAGATATACCCGTAACGCCACCACTAGGAAAGAGATGGTTAACTAGATTTAACTCTAGCGCAGTAGCGTATAAATACCCATATTTCAGTTTATTACCTAATGCTAAAAACAACTTTTGGTACAACTTTGCCTGAGCATGATAGTCAATGATTTCAACCGGTACAATTAACAGCAAAAACCAACCATCTATACGCGTAAAGTTCTTAATGGTTGAGCCAATCTCATGACGAGTGACATAAATTAAGACAACAAGCGCCAAAATCGTGGCAATGTTTAATATTAGCTTCCAATGTCTTCTAAGAATCGATTTCTCAGACATATTCAACTATTATACAAGGATCGTATGCAAAGTTTATTAATACTTGGCCGGCAACCAGAATTAGGCCTAGCTGAGCTCGAGAGTCTATATGGGCAGTATAAATTAAAGCCAATTTCAAATCAGGCCGTAATTGTCGACATTGACCCTTGTTACTTAGCTTTTAATCGACTGGGTGGTAGTCTAAAATTCGCTAAACTCCTAACAGTTATCCCGTCAGCTAACTGGCAAGATGTCGAAAATTACTTAGTCAAATCAGCACCAAAACATGTACTTAATATGCCGACAGGGAAAATGACTTTTGGCCTAAGCCTCTACGGCTTTAATACAGACATTAAAACTATTAGTAAAAGTGCGCTTAAAATAAAACGGGCTATTCAAGCCACAGGTAGAAGCGTACGAATCGTTCCCAACATAAGCCAGCAGCTTAACGCTGCCCAGGTAATCCACAACAAACTAACTGACGAACGCTCCTGGGAACTGTTACTTATACACTCAAAAGATCAAACATACCTAGCCCAGACAGTTAAGGCACAAGATATTGAAGGATATGCTCAACGAGATCAAAATAGACCATACAGAGATAGTAAAATGGGCATGTTGCCTCCAAAGCTAGCCCAAATAATAATCAACTTAGCAGCTGGCCCATTAGATCAAGAAACATTTAGCTCTATTTGTGAGACCCCGGATAACACAATAACCAAGTTGGATAAATCTGTACTTGACCCATTTGTCGGTAGTGGTGTTATCCTCCAAGAAGCCATGTTAATGGGCTATGACCTAATTGGCAGTGATATTAATTTAAAAATGGTAGAATTTACAAAAAAGAATCTTGTATGGATAGCTGAAAAATATAAACTAAAACCTGATTTAACTAACCTAGTCATGAGTGATGCTCAGACAAACAATTGGCCGCATTTTGATTTTGTGGCCTCTGAGACCACCCTAGGCCAACCACTAACTAAATTACCCAATGAAAAACAACTTAATAATGACGTCAATCAGCTAAATAGATTGATTAGCACTTTTCTAGCTAACCTAGCTAAGCAAAGCCAACCTGGAACAAGAATTTGTCTGGCGGTACCAGCCTGGCAGGTATCTAAAAATAAGTTTAAACATCTACCACTGATTGACCAGATTGCAAATCTCGGGTATAATTTCTTGGATTTTAAGTATAATGAGTCTAAGCGGCTGATATATTACAGACCAGAGCAAATCGTTGCTCGTGAGCTGCTTACACTAATAAGGAATTAACATGTCACACGTTAAGGCTGGCGGTACAGCTAAAAATGTTCACGACTCTCCTGGCCAAAGATTAGGCGTTAAGCTATACGGTGGTCAAAAAGTAAAGATCGGACAAGTAATAATCCGTCAGGTCGGCATGACTAAAAGGCCTGGTGATGGCACTAAAATGAGCCGAAATTATACAATTCATGCAGCAAAAGATGGCATAGTCCAGTTTAAAATACGTAAGGTTAGAACCTTTAGCGGCAAAAGTGTTCGTCGAACTGAAGTTTCAGTTGTCTAGATTTTTTAAGCAATGTTCAACTGATGCTTAATGCGTTCGATGACGTCAGCTATTACAACCTGAGACTTAACAAGATATTCATCTACGCCCAATGTCTCGGCTCTCTCTTTGTCGCTATCCTGGCTTAACGCAGTTAACATAATAATCTTTAGGTTGGCTGTTTCTGGTGTGTTTCTGAGGATATCTAGTACATCAAAACCACTGACTTTAGGCATCATGACATCAAGTACCACTAGATTTGGCTGGTAATTTAGAGCTGCAGCCAAGGCATCTTCACCGTTATTTACTCTCCGGACATCTAGCCCTTCAGCTTGTAAACGAGTGATGTATACATTTGCTAGCGAGTCGTCATCTTCGACAAGCAGAACCCGCTTTGGAGCGGCTGAATTTACTTCAGTATCCGAGTTTTGATCAAGATCCATTATGCCTATGGTAACTAGATATTAACTAATTATCAAGTGCTATCTATTTAATGCCGCCTTGATAAAGCCATCAAACATTGGATGGGCTCGATTCGGCCTAGCCTTAAACTCAGGATGAAATTGGCTAGCCAAGAAAAACGGCTGGTCTATTCCTTCAATAACTTCTACTAAATGGTTGTCAGGATTAATGCCAGAAGCCTTAATCCCCCAATCCTTGAACTTATCTATAAAGTCATTATTACATTCACCACGATGCCTGTGTCTCTCAACAATGTCTAATTTACCGTATACCTTATACGCTAATGAATCTTTTTCTAGATGACAGTTATAGTTACCTAGCCTCATCGTTCCACCGGTCATTTCTTTGCCAACCTGATCGGCCATAGTATTGATAACTAAAAACTTAGATTGAGGGTTTAGCTCAAAAGTCGTTGCATCGCTAAGCCCGGCATTTCTGGCAGCAGCTATAACGCCCATCTGTAAACCGAGGCATAGACCCAAATACGGTACTTTCTGCTTCAAGGCATACTGAGCAGCCTTAATCTTGCCTTCAAGCCCACGGACACCAAAACCACCTGGAACAACTATACCTTCAAATTTAGCCAGGTCAGTGCTTATATCCGCATTCTCAGCGTCAAAATCTTCCGCCTTAACCCAGCTAATTTTTAAATTGGTATTATTCCACCAAGCAGCTGCTTTAAGGGCCTCAAACACGGATAAATAAGTATCGGTATTATCCATATACTTAGCTACCACAGCAATATTAACAGTCTTGTCAAAATTAGTAGTAGCTAGTTTCACAACCTCTTGCCATTGCTTAAGATTGGGCTTCTTTGTTGGCAAGCCTAGATGTTTAGTAATAACGTTAGCTATGCCGGAATCTTCGAGAGTTAACGGCACTTGATAGATTGAAGTCGCATTAGGAAGTAGTACAATAGCATCTTCTTCAACTCCAGTAAATAAACTTAGTTTTTTAATAACAGAATCATTAGCAATCTTCTCGCTCCTAGCTACTAGAACGTCAGGCTTTATGCCTAAGCCCCTAAGGTCTCTAACTGAATTTTGCGCTGGTTTAGTCTTAGTTTCCTGAGAAGCACTAAGAAATGGCAAGTAAACCAAATGTACGTATAGACAATTATCCAGTCCAACACGGAGACCAAGTTCACGAATAGATTCAATGAAACTAAGTGACTCATAGTCGCCAACCGTACCCCCAATCTCAACGATATGGACATCGTAGCCCTCTGCAGCCTTAATGATGTACTGTTGAATAGCAGCTGTAAGGTGCGGAATTATCTGAACATCATCACCCTCATACTTACCAGCTCTTTCATCTTGGATTACTTTTAGTAAGACCCTTCCAGCCATTAGTGAACTGGCTTGACTTAGTTCATCATCTAAAAAGCGTTCATAGTGGCCTAGATCTAAATCTGTTTCTGCACCATCCCAAGTTACGAAACACTCACCATGTTCCCGGGGATTTAAGGTGCCCGCATCAACATTAAGATAGGGATCGCATTTCTGTAAATTAACCTTGAATCCACGAGCTTTTAAGAGGTTGGCGATAGAGGCCGCGGTTATCCCTTTGCCCAATCCGGATATCACCCCGCCAGTTACAAAAATATACTTGGTCGGCTTCTTGGCCACCATCACCTCTTTATATTAATTCCCTAATGCTACATCGGATATCTGATAAGATCAAGGTGTAAAAAGTTCTTAATGGCTAGCGAGATAATTTAGAGCTGCATTAAGTTGAGTATCGTTATTACTAGCAGCATCTTGAGATGTTAAGTTGACTGTTTCATCTGGCATAATCCCTTTATGGTTAATATTCTGACCGTCTGGCCTGTACCAGCTAGCTACAGTTACTTTCAGCTCTGAACCGTCCCCGAAGTTTATTAGTTGCTGGACTACCCCCTTACCGTAGCTTTTTTCACCTATGACGTAAGCGTCACCATTATCATGCAAGGCGCCGGTAGTGATTTCTGATGCTGAGGCACTGCCACCGTTAATTAGTACTACGGTCGGAATTCCATGCAATATGTCTCCCCCTTCTGCATAATATGTATCAATGATGGTATTGCCGCGTCTTTCTGTCAGTATAGTTTTCCCGTTTGGCACCCATAGACTGGAAACATTGATGGCGGCAGTTAATAGTCCGCCTGGATCATTTCTGAGATCTAGCACTATACCTTTTACGTGATCATTAACCAGTTGCTGGGCATCCTTTTGGGCTAATGATGAAGTGTCATTTGCGAAGGTTGATATTTGTATATAACCAATATTATTGCTAAGGATTTTCATATTTACACTAGGCACTGTTATGTTTGCTCTCGTAATATTGAAGGTTAGATCTTGACTACCCCTAAGTATGCCTAAGGTAACTTTCGTGCCAGATTTACCACGAATTAAATTAACGGCTTGATCAACAGTCATCCCATTTGTCGTTTGGCCATTAATTGAAGTGATCAAATCCCCGGCTTGTAGCCCTGCTTTAGCCGCAGGCGTACCGCTAATCGGGGCTATAATCTGTAGAACTCCACTACTATTCTCACCTAGTTCAGCACCAATACCACTAAATGAGTTATTTAACTCATTACTAAAAGCAGTAGCTTGAGCTGGAGTAAAGTATTCGGTGTAGGGGTCATTTGTTGAGGCCGCTATACCCTCTTTGATGCCGTTTAATACTTGAGTTGCAGTTAGTTTGCCGTCGTAGTTTTCCCTTAAGGAATTATATACCTGATTCACCGTCGAGTAATCTAGCTTTGCCGGCAGCCCAGTTATACCACTACCAGACATATTAATATTGCCATTACCAATATTAATACCCAAAACTAGCATGCCAGCAGCAACAGCTAGCCCAATCACAATCTTGACCATCAGTATTGGTTTAAATCGTTTTTGCGAAGAGACATTACTTCGCTCACCACCGCTAAGTTGTTCCTTCATATGTCTCGCATATTATATAGCAAACAATTAAAGCATACGAACTTTAGAGAATATTAACCACCAAAATATATATACGTCAGTCCGGAAGATGGAATTGTAGTCTCATAAAAGTTACCGTCATAGTAAAGATTGTACTGATCAACAGTTATAGTCCCATCGCCGTTTACGCTCTTCACCCACATAGCGTGACCCCATGGGTCACTAGCGCCACCCATATATATAGCTACCGAACCTACTTTAGGAGTAGAGCCAACAGGAATTCCTGCAGCCTCAGCGTTGGCCGGCCATTGATTAGCATCGCCACTACCGCCCCAATAGGGCATATAGCCATAAGTTTCATAGACCATCCAAGCCGTGTAGCTTACACACTCTCGGTTGTACATCCCCCAATTGTCTAGAGTATTATCCAAAGGATAATCACAACCCCAATTGCCATTAGGACCAGATGCTGTAGCCGGATAACTGCCGCCACATGAACCACTAAAGTCAATCGTACCTGTGCCGACTAATTTTCGGTTAGCTGCAATTTGTTCAGCCCTTAAAACAGCTATCTGACTATTATTACTCTGAATTTGCTGGTTATATGTTGCCTGCTGACCCTGATTATACGAAAGCAGTTGTTGTTGTTGGTTCTGAGCACTGGTTAGTTGACTTTCTTGCTGCTGCTCAGTGTTAAGTACAATTGTCAGTTGCTGCTTCTGCTGCTGAAGCTGAGCTTGCAAACTATTAACTTGATCGACTGTGTCTTGGATTTTTTGCTGGACAGAGTTATATGCAGCTTGTTGATCAACAAATTCACTAAGATTATTGCTGGTCGCCAACATCTCTACGGGAGTTAATTGACCATTGACATACATGGTTTTTATATCGTCAGCTAAAACACTTTTCTCTTGAGCTAGTTCGACTTGATTATTGGCTATCTGCGTTTCCAAACTAGACTGCTTGGTTTGGTTCATGGCAATAGCCGACTGCATACCGCTAATTTGTGCCTGTAAGTTATTTATGACTTGCTGATAATTTGATGCTTGACCCGCAAGAGTATTAATTGAGTTTTGAGCAGTGGCATTTTGTTGACTTAACGAATTGATCTGTGCCTGATATGTATCAGCTCTTACTATAATCGGCGTGATAATAAATCCAACACCAACAACAATAATACTAATTACTGCCAAAACTGGCGTTGATCTTAAACGTACCAATAGTTTATTAGTGTGAGGCGAGTCTTTAAGCATGTTTTTATGTTTTGATCTTGCAATTAGTAATATACGCCCGTTATTACCATAAGTAAACACCTTGGCTGCTAAATCTCTACCCCCAATAAAACGAAACAACCTCAAAACTACCCTGTCTAGCAAATTTTAATTGACTATTTAATCTTAAATTTTAGATATCGCCTGGTCGCTATGGTCGCTGAAACGGCTCCAATCATTATGCCAATAACAATTTGCATTGTCAAAAATAACCAGAAATGATCATCAAAATAGTTGTTAGCATAGCCAATATTGAGAAGGCCTAAAGTCGTTGCTTGAAGTGTTGAGCTAGCAGTAACAAATAGAAAATTAATAATCAGAATTGAAGCCACGGCAGCTAAAATACCATAAATCGCACTTTCCACTACGAACGGTCCCCTAATATAGCTAGTACTTGCCCCAAGCAAGCGCATAATCTGAATTTCATCTCGTCGGTTAAATATAGCCATTTGAATAGTATTGAAAATTATCAGTGCACAAATAACCGCAAACACAATTACAGCTATGACACCCAGCTCCCTTAAAATGTTAGTTGCATGAGTGATGTTGTTTATGGCCTTCTCTAGACTACCTGAATATGAAGGCGGGTTTGATTGAAGAGCGGCAATATCGGGCTTAACTAAAAAGGATTTAATACCAGCTATCTCGTTAAGATTTTTTGTTTTTATATGAATCGTGGCTGGTAAAGGATTAGACGTTTCATTGATGGCTAGCTGAAGTTGCTGGTTGCCGGCATTTTGCTGCTCATACTGAGCTAAAACCTGTTGTTTATTTAGATACTGGACCGACTGAGTGTTTGGCAACGCCTTGAGATCGCTCAGTAGTTTGTTAACCTGAGTTTGACTATCGCTGTCTTTAAGATAGACAGATATATCTATTTTAGAAGTTATCTGAGCAATGGTGTTAGAAAATGTCGAATTTATTACGACCGACATTAATAATATCGTCAGCGTAACAACCATTACAGCTATTGCAGCAGCGGCAATCCCAACATTGCGCATAAAGTTCAATACGCCTGTTTGGATTATTCTGCCGAAAGTTATCAGCCGTCTCTTCATCGTTTATACCAATTATGAATAAATATTGTGTTCACTTGTCCCATTCATAGTTTGTAACTTGCGTGTGCTCTATCAGATGTGAGTTTACCATGCTCTAATGTAACCACTCGCCTTTTTAACTTGTTTACTATAGCAACATTATGCGTAGTTAGTAGTACTGTCGTACCAAATCTATTGATTTTTTCTAGTACTTTTATGACATCCCAGGCGTGTTTAGGGTCTAGATTACCGGTTGGCTCATCGGCTATAAGTATCCTAGGCTGCCTGACTATAGCTCTAGCGATAGCTACTCTTTGTCTCTCTCCGCCACTAAGCTCTAGAGGCATATTCTTATCCTTACCTTTGAGGTTAACTATCTCTAAAACTCTTGGTACCATGTTTTTTATTTCATGACTGCTAGCTCCAACGATCTCTAGCGCAAAAGACACGTTTTCAAATACGCTCCTATTGGGAAGTAGCTTAAAATCCTGAAAGACAACGCCTATCTTACGCCTAACCAGCGGGATATCCTTGTCTTTGAGCTTATCGTAATCTATACCTCCAATAATTATCTTCCCAGAGCTCGGCATCTCCTCCCTGGTAAGTAATCGAAGTAATGTCGTCTTACCGGCGCCACTTTGCCCAACTACAATAACAAACTCTTTTGGTTCAATGTGCAAGCTCACGCGGTTAAGAGCCGGGCCCATAGCCTTAGAATAGGTTTTTGTTACCCGATCAAGAAGTATCATCTACTTTTATTATATCGGATTAGTGAACGCTTTATAACCCTGTATGTATAATAACTTAAATGAAAAGACTAGACTTTGTAGGCGTACTTAACCTTACGCCAGATAGCTTTAGTGGTGATGGGCTAATTGATCCCAAATCGGCAATATCTCAAGCAGAACATATGCTTAATGACGGCGTAGCTATAGTTGACATCGGTGCAGAATCAACTCGACCGGGTGCAGCTATAATCTCCGCTAAAGAAGAGTGGGATAGACTGGAGCCAGTATTTACTTTCCTTGTCAGAAAATATCCAAACCGCATATCTCTAGATAGTTATCACCCTGAAACTTTTGCTAAAGCACTCAAAATAAGTAAAGGTTTTATTCTAAATGATGTAACTGGATTAAATAACGACAACATTAAGAAATTAGTCATAAAAAACAAACTAAAGGTAATAATCAGCCACTTCCCGAAATCCTTAGGAACGAATATCCAAGCTGGTCATATAAAAGAGAATAAAATTGACTCTTTTGAGCAAGTTAAGACAGAGCTCCTAAAACAGCGTCAAGATTTAATCGACCGTGGTGTTAACCCAAAAGATATAATTCTTGATCCGGGAATTGGCTTCGGGAAAACAGTTGAGTTAAACGAAAAACTTTTGACGTTTGCAGAAAGCCTACCGGGTATAGAGGTGCTCATCGGTTACTCAAAAAAGTCCTTTATGGGCAACCATAGAATGAGCACTAAGCGAAATTTACAATCTGGTGAGATAGCCTCTAAATCAGGTGCTAGATATCTTAGGCTACATTCAGACCTTATTAACAGCCACAAAAGGCTATTAATTTAATGTTGCGCTATAACTAAGATAAGCGTCTATTAGCGGCGTGATATCACCATCTAAGACTTTGTCCGGTTCTTTTGACTCATAGTTTGTCCTTAGGTCCTTAACTTGTTTATAGGGATGTAGAACATAGGAACGTATTTGGTTGCCCCACTCTGCCGAGACATTAGGCCCTTTTAATTCAGATAGTTTTTCAGCATGCTGATCTATTTGTAAGCTTGCAAGTCTAGATCTAAGTATCGTCATGGCAAGTTCCTTGTTTTGCAATTGTGACCTTTCGTTTTGAATGGTCACTGACAAATTTGTTGGTAAATGGGTTATCCTGACAGCAGAATCAGTGGTATTTACACTTTGACCACCATGACCACCGCTCCTAAAGACATCGATTTTTAGATCCTTATCATTAATTTGGACCTCGTCAGGCTGTTCAATTTTTGGATAGATTTCTACTTTAGCAAAACTGGTTTGCCTATTATTGTCGGCATTAAATGGGCTTAACCTTACTAAACGATGTACTCCGTGCTCACCTTTTAACTTACCATATGCAAAGGGTCCAGTTATATCAACTGAGACGCTCTTTATGCCCGCTTCTTCACCCATGGCTTGATCTACTAGGCTAACTCCGTAGCTGTTCTTCTCTGCCCAACGATTGTACATTCGATATAGCATTTGAGCCCAGTCTTGAGCGTCAGTACCGCCAGCGCCAGCATAAATGCTTAAAATAGCGTCGTGATCGTCGTAGGGGCCAGATAACTTGAGCTCATCCTTAAGTCTTGCTAACTTTTGCGATAAAAGATCAACCTGCTCAGATATCTCACTTGCCATCTGTTTATCTTCTAGGTCGGCAAGTTCTTTAAGCTCAGCTAGAGAATCTCGGACCTCAAACCAAGGACCAAGTCTATTTTTCAGTTTAGCTATTTGTTTCATTGTTTTTTGGGCTTTAAGATTATCCGTCCAAAATTCCAGGGCTTTAGATTCTTCAATAAGATCATTTAATTCATTCTCTGCATGATCTAGCTTTAATCTTTCAGCTAAGTCTGAATATTCCGTTTCTAATTCGGTTAATTTTTTAGACATCATAAAGATAGCTTACCAAAGAACAGATAGTTGCTTATATAGGTCATTAACTAGATCCTGGCCGCAGTTGCCTAATACCCCAAGTATCCAAACCCTCTCATCAAACATCATGTTCGCCACTTTAACCATTTCTTCCTTAGTGACATCCTTTATTCTCTCTGGTATTCGATAGTAATCTTCAATAACACCATCAAAGAAATAACGATTAGAATACCCATTGGCTGTGCCGCCGACTGTTTGGGCAGATCTTTGAAATCTACCAAGAGCATATTGTTTAGTGGCATCAATATCGTCTTGTTTGAGATCAGCCCTACAAACCTTAGATAATTCGCTAATAAAGATGTCTGCTAGGGCCTTGGAGTTTTTTTCAGAGACTTGAGCACCAAACCACCAGTTTGAGGCATCTTTGGTTTGAGATAGTCCTGAATTCATGTCGTATAACAGACCTCTCTCCCTGGCAGTTCCTAAAATTTTTGAATAAAGAGTTTCGGTCAGGTAGGTGTTAAGCAAGTTTAGAGCATCGGCCTCACTCTCTGTCAGACGACTACGTTTAAAGGTATCTATGTAAAAATATAGGTTCTCAACAGTATCATTACTAACGTAAAGCGGTTTATCTAGAATCTTTGGTTTTTCAGCAGGCAATGGGAAGCGTTTTGTACCTCTAGGTAGCTCAATGCTTTCCAAACAAGACTTTAGAGCTTTCATCCTACCTGGTGTAAAGTTGCCAGCTACAACAAACCTCATATTGGATGTAAAGTGAGTCCGTTTATGATGCTCCCTGACATTATCGACTGTAACATTATGCATAAGTTTTAATCGCTCATTATCTGTTTTGGCTATAAAACCAATGGCTTTTCTCATTTCTAAAGACAATCTTCTGAAATGATTGTTGGCTCTAGCCGTCATCTCTTCCTGGACATTACCAAACTCAGCATTAAATTCATCTTCTAAAAAGAGTGGCTTAGCGATTGCAATTAACATGAGCTCTAGTACTCTAAGCCATTCAAATTCAGCACATTCAGCTTCATAAGTTACGTCATAAACTCCTGTTGAGGCATTTGAATAAGCGCCGTTTTTTTCAAGTTCTGCATGAAAGTCTCTGGCTTTCGGTATTAGTTCGTTAGCCCCTAAAAGGACATGCTCCATGAGATGAGGCACTTCCCATTTATCTGGCTTTACTAGATATTCTCCGGCTCTGAAGTTAATATCATAAGTCATCACTGAAGCATCTGGTACATGAATTACCAGTCCTTTTGCCCCATTCTTGAGCTTAACTTCTGCAACTGTGTGCTTCATTATCTTCGTTGCCTCTTCTTTGCTGCGGTCTTCCTCTTCCTTTCGTTTTTCCTAGCTTTCTTAATGTTTTGGGATTGTTTCTTTTTTGGCTTCGGTGGTTGTTTATTAAAGTCTTCTTCTTCAAATTCGTTTTGATTTTCAATGATCTCACCCGCGTTTTCAACTGAGCTTCTGGCCGCAATGGTTAAATCGGTTTCCATAGCTCGATCTAGCTGTTCTTGACTAAGAGGTTCAGCATGGAAAATAGCCCTTAATACCTCATGCCGTAGATTATTCTGCATATCTTCAAAAAGGAGTTGCCCCCTCCTTCTATATTCAACAAGTGGGTCTTGTTGACCAACGCTAATCCAGTGAATACCTTCCCGAAGATGATCCATGTTTTCTAGATGTTGCATCCATAGATTATCCAAAACTTGTAAATATACTTCGCGCTCAACTTGACGCATAATATCTTTGGTAAACTGCTTCTCCTTTGCCGTATAAAGCTCTCTGGCATTGGTCTTTAAGACTTCTTCAAACTTTTCTGCGTCGCTATCAAAAAGTTTGTCTAGCGTCTTTTCATCAAATGGGAATATTTCTTTAATCATGTCCTCAAAGATGTCTGAAGTTACTTCGGGGGAGATAGCAAGAGACTTGGCTTCTTCATCAACGAAAATATTAATACGTTTAGAAATATCATCTGCCTTCAATATCTCGTGACGCATAGCGTAAGTAGCTTTACGGTGTCTGTTCATAACGTCGTCGTATTGGACAACGTTCTTACGTTGATCAAAATGAAAACCTTCAACCTTTTTCTGAGCTCCTTCTAGAGATTTAGAGATTATTCTATTCTCAATTGGTGTTTCATCGTCAACCTTGAGACGTTCCATAACTGTTGCTATACGATCGCCGCCAAAAATACGCATTAGATCGTCTTCGGTACTCACAAAGAATTGGGTCACACCCGGATCACCTTGCCTTCCGGACCTACCACGTAACTGGTTATCTATACGCCTTGACTCATGTCTTTCACTGCCTAGCACAAACAGCCCGCCTAATTCTTTAACCTCATCACTAAGTACGATGTCCGTACCTCGACCAGCAATATTGGTGGCTAGGGTTACGGCCCCGGGTTGCCCGGCTTTCGCAATAATTGTAGCTTCTCGTTCGTTATTCTTAGCATTCAATACCTGATGTGGGATACCGGCTTTGGTTAGTAAACTACCGAGTAGCTCATTCTTTTCAATTGATACCGTACCGAGTAGTACTGGTTGGCCTTTAGTGTGCAGCCTTTTGACCTCTTTAGCTATGGCATTAAACTTACCTCTTTCAGATCGATAAATGCGATCAGAGCGGTCAATTCTAACAATTGGCTTGTTAGGAGGTATTTCTACGACACCTAACTTATATATCTGATGAAACTCTTCAGCTTCTGTCGAGGCTGTGCCTGTCATGCCGGCCAGTTTGTTGTAAAGTCTAAAGTAATTTTGAAAGGATATCGTAGCTAAGGTCATGCTTTCTTCTTGAACTTCAACGTCTTCCTTGGCTTCAATTGCTTGATGCAGCCCTTCGTTATATCTCCTGCCAGCCAGTAGTCTACCCGTAAATTCATCGACAATAACTACTTCACCATCTTTTGTGACAACATAATCTTTATCTCGGTGGAATAAGGCCTGGGCTCTTAAAGCTTGCTGCAGGTGATAGATTGTTCGGATATTCTCCGAATCATAAAGATTAGGCAATGAGAGAATCTTTTCTATCTTAGCTATCCCTTTATCTGTCAAGATGACAGTTTTCCGCTTTTCGTCAGTTTCAAAGTCTTTGTCTTTAACCAATTGTCTAACTACTTTTGCAAACTGAGCATATGACGTCCCACTAGTAGCACTTGGAGCACTAATAATTAGCGGTGTCCTGGCCTCGTCTATTAAAATAGAATCAACTTCGTCGACGATGGCGTAATTTAGGTCTCTTTGCCTAAGTTGATCAACCTCACGCACCATGTTGTCTCTAAGGTAATCAAAACCAAACTCATTGTTCGTACCATAAGTTATGTCTGCTTGGTAAGCATCATGGCGACTACATGGCTTGAGGTGTCTAAAGCGCTCATCCTCGTGATCGTTATTAGTATAATCAGGATCATAAGTGTAACTATGATCAGCAATTATTACTCCTACGGATAGCCCCAAAAAGCTATATATCTGGCCCATCCAGCCAGCATCTCGTTGAGCTAGATAGTCGTTAACCGTCACGACATGTACACCTTTCTCGGATAAAGCATTGAGATAAACAGCTAACGTCGCAACTAAAGTTTTACCCTCACCAGTTTTCATTTCTGACACGCTACCTTCATGAAGGACCATACCGCCAATTAATTGAACATCAAAATGCCTTTGACCTAACGTTCTAGTTGAGGCCTCCCGCACAACAGCAAAAGCATCGACTAAAATGTCATCTAGAGATTCTTTTTTTAGCCTATTCTTTAGAGCTTCAGTTTGACCTTTGAGTTCCTTATTACTTAATTTCTCATACCTCTTGGCTAGGTCGTTAATGGTAATGACCTTTTTTCTAAGCCTTTTCAGAGTTCTAGCCTGAGGATCTCCAAGGATTTTCTTAACAACAATATTCATTAAACGAACACCTTCTGAACTGTATAAAAGTCTTTAGTTAAACTATTGATAAATATTATACCTGCTTCAACGTTTTTGAGCAGCTTTTTTACGGAATTTAGCAACTAGGTGACGTCTCAGCTTATAGCTTGCGTGTAGTTCTTTGTACTTTTCTATTTGATGTTTAAGCTTAGCCTCAACGATATCGATAGCTGCATAAATGTTTTGAGTTGACTCTTTAACATTGATTGTCTCTTTTGGTAAAAATAGGGTTACTTCACAGGTAGAACGATTGCCTTTTGATTCCTTGCTTTTTAGAATAACTTCAGCATGGGCAGACTCTTTAGCCTGCTTTGGCAAATACTTGTCTAGTTTGGCAATCTTCTTTAGCACATAGCGACGAATATTATCGTCAACTTCCATATGTACGCCTTCTATCTCTATCTTCTCTATCATAGCCTTTTGTTTAGTTAAATAATCTCTCGGTCATTTAAGTACTTTCTTAGTACTTTCGGAATCCTTACATGACCATTTTCTGTCTGGTTATTCTCTATTATAGCAATTGGGATACGACTTAATGCAAATGCAGTAGCGTCGTTAGTATGAGCAAGCACGATAGAACCATCTAGCCTTTTGATGCGTGTTTTAAGTCTTCTGGTTTGAAAGTCTGTAATGTAATCAGCCGAGTGAGTTTCACGGTACTTATTTTGGCCAGGCAACCAAGTATTAATATCTACCCCGCGGGCATTAGGAAAACCAATATCGGCAGTACACTTCATGATCAACTGATACGGCAGTTCAAGCTGTGTCATTAGGTATTCTTCAACGGCAATAAGTAGCAAGTGCTCATTAAAAGAGGTTTCCGGTGTTGAAAATACTTCCATTTCCAGCTTATCGAACTGGTGAGTTCTAAACATCCCTTCCATATCTTTACCGTAGCTACCGGCCTCTCTACGAAAAGATGTACTATAACCAATGTACCTTATTGGTAGCTCACTCTCCGGTATGATCTCATCTGCGTACATCGTACAAAGGCTATGCTCGGCTGAGGCATTAAGCCAAAGCTCATCTTGCTCGATCTTGTAAGTTACATTCTCAGCATCTAACCTGCCGGAGTCTTCATAAATATCTGTTTTAATAAGTGCTGGCGGGATAACTGGAATAAATGGCTTAGGGCTTAGCTCTAACTTATTATCGTCTATCATTTTTTGGATAATTGATTGATCGCCTATGGTATCGAGTGTGAACTGAACGATAGCAAACTGGAGATTGACTAAGTCGCCCTTTAAGTACACGAAGCGACTACCAGCTACTTTGGCTGCTCGAACGCTATCTAGCCAATCTCTGTCTTTAGCAATTAAAGCGTGATTTTTAACCTTGAAGTTAAACTCTGGTTTATTACCTACTTCTTTAACGACCTGGTTTTCATCTTCACTTTTACCGACTGGAACGTCTTTAGTCGGCATATTCGGTACTGCCTTTAACAGCTTCTCTAAAGACTTCTCAATTGAGGTTAGCCGATGTTCATTATCTAAAAGTTCATCCTTTACTTTACGGCCCTCTGCTAACTGAGCTTCTGATGGTTTGCTACCTTTTGCATCACTTGCTAGCTGGTTTCGTTTCTGTCTGAGATTCTCAACAACTACACTTAGTTGTCTACGTTCTTTATCGAAACCTAAAATCTCTTCAATAGCTACTTCATAGCCTTTTTCTTTAGACTTCTGCTCTACTAGTTTCGGATTATCTCTGATGAGCTGGATATCTATCATGACGCCTATTATATATTATCCATTCTTAAGAGCTTTAAGAGTTAGTTCGGTTCGAGCTTTAGCATAGGCACAGTAATCACAAATTCCACCCATAGCCGCTACGCCAACTGCCGGGATATAGCCTTCAAGACAGGCTTTCATTTTAGTCAGCGTCCCGCTAATCCATGAGTCATCACCCTCGTATTCAATTAATTTGGTTATAAATTCCAAGCGGTCATTAAAGCCATCAAGCTCCATTCTCCCATTTGTGTATATAAATATGGCCGTATCATTTACCTTAAAGCCGTTTTGTCTTAGTAGCCACTGATAAACTTCAACTTGGCGCTTATAACTAACCTGCCAGTCAGCATCTAGTGATACCTCACTATTTTTTGCGGTAGCTTTGTAATCAACAACCAGCAGCTCACCATCCTCAGTTTCCCAAATATCATCAACTGCTCCATACACATAGAGATTAGTGGGCTTGTGTAAAACGCCTACACCTACAAAGTTCTGTCGCCACTTATTTAGGTCTTCATGTTGGTAAGGCACAGCCTTAATTTGGTTATCTGTCATTATTGGATGTGGTTTAGATACTTTGCGGTAGCTATCAAATTCTTTCTTTAAGAGTTCATCAACGGCTTTATTAAGACTAAATGGTGGCCCATCAGGTCGTTTTATTTTCAACCTAGCATCAAGCCAAAAACAACGTGGACACTGCATGAATAGCTCGATTTTAGATCGGCTAATTTTATACTCTGTTTTTTGCCCGGGAGTGTAGGGCAATGTATTTCTTCTTTGAACTGCCATTACTTAGCTATATTGTAACAGGTCGTTTTACTTATGTGCGGGACTTAAGACAATGTATTGGCTACCATTAGACAGTGTTGCAACCAACTTAAAGCCAGAGCACTTTATAGAAGTGTTGTTGCAATTAGCCGGTGAGACCTCATAGGCATAGTTAGATGCCGTAGGGTTTGATACCAACTTAACACTAGTAGAACTTGGGTCTTTAAATTTAACATAGTTAAGAGACGGTGCAAAAGCACTAAAAGTCGAAGAATTTAACTGACTTAAGGTTGGGTAACTTTGATTAAGCG